>JBPOIK010000201.1:0-35212 GCA_052034525.1 Planctomycetota bacterium | reverse complement strand
GCCCACCCCCCCTCCCGCGTCCCGGCCCACGCCCCATTCCACGCCCCATCCCACGTCCCATCCCGCCCCCCGCCCCTTGACCGCTTTCGAACCCGCTCGCCGGCGGAGTCGGCGGCTGGGGCGAATCTGGGCCGTCAACGGCGGCCTGGCCGTGGTGCCCCGGGGCATTTGGCGCGTCCACCGGCTGTAACCGTCCAGCCACGAACTGCTCGACCACGCTGCGGACCGTTCCCGTGCAATCGACGATCACGCCGACCTTGGCGGCGGTCAGTGTCTCGAAGGCATTCGGTCCGCAACTCCCCGTCAGGACGTACGCCACCCCCCGTTCGCCCAGCAGACGCGCGGACTGAATTCCGGCACCGTGTCCGAGGGCCTGGTATTCATTGGCAATCGCTTCAAAGCTCAGACTGTCCGTTTCCACAACGATGAAGAAGGGACAGCGACCAAACCGGGGATCCACGGATGCATCCAGATGTGGCTCAGTGGCCGTCACGGCGATTTTCATGGGTTTCCTCGCTTTTTCCAATCGCTTCGGATCCGGCTTGTGCCATACTCTGACGGCAATTTCAAGCCGACCCGTACTTTGATATCACGTCTCATGCCGCACCGTCATCGATGCGACAGGTGTATTTAACCTGTTATTACACATGGGGTAATAGCGCTTCTGAGACAGCGGACTTCACTCGAAACATTGCATATTGCAAGCCTAATCACAGCAAATCAATGCAAAAAGCCATAGAAACAAGAACGGTTCTCGTTTCGGCATGACCGGCCTAGCGGCTTCTTCGGAGCCTCACGCCGTCGGATTGTCTGTGCCGCGACCTTCCGTTCGGGGCTTGGGAAGCTTCACTTGTTCGTTGCGAGGAGCTTGATCAGGCTCACAATGCCCCGAACTGCCAGGCTTGCCAGCAGCAGGAACGACAGGGCGCCGACCGACGCGCTGAGCACACCCCAGCCGCTGTGAATCACACCGTCCGTGGCCGGCACAATCAGGCCGCACACCCAGGAGCCCAGCCCCAACAGCAGGATGGCGCCCAGCGAGCCTCGCATGGTACCGGGAAACGGTGCCATTCGGACGGTCAGACAGATGATGAGATAGATAAAAAGCCATGACTGCCAGCGGGTGGAATCTGCGTTCAGCGCGGCATTGAGGGCGTTTTCGGCCAGGGTGATCTGATTGCGCAGGAGGTTCCAGATGCCGCTGAGGGTCCGGGGCAGCGACTCGGCGGCGGACTGTTGAGTCAGGTCGTTCATCATCCCGGTGCCCAGGTATCGTGCCACGAAGAAGATGGCGACGGCGCAGGCCAGCAGCGGCAGCAGACCAATGATGACGGGGCCGACCACGGGAATACGGGGCTTGGCGTCCTTGGTGGTTTCCGGCTCGCCGGACTCGTCGTCCTTGTAGAGCGTGGTATTGCTGACGGTGGCCCCGGTGACCAGGAGCCCCAGCACGTGGCCGAGCTGGGCGACCAGGGTGCCAGGCAGCAGAATGGAGTTTACCGTCCGGGGCTTGATCATCCCGCTCCAGAGCCGATGGACGCCCCAGGCTAAGAACACGATAACCAGCAGCCAGAACGTCATGGCGACATAAAGCATTGTCATTTCCTCACTTGTCGCGAATCGCCCCGCGCAATCCCGCTCGATTCCGCGGCGCGCAGCCAGCCCTTCAGGCGGGATCGACCCGTCGCGGAAGGATCCTTGCCCCATCGAATTATCGGTCCGGCGGCGGGGAGTTGTTCACGGGTCCGACGGGCGGCGGGCCGCCGATGAGCAACTTGCGGGCGTAGAAGGCTTCGGCGCCGCCGCCGGCCAGGCCGGCCTCCATGGCGCGGAGTTGCAGCACCGCGCGGAACGTCTCTTGCGAGAACCATCGCTTGGAGCGCTGAGAAACGAAGCAGGTCTGCAACGCATCGAGTTTTCGGCGGCAGACCGCCTCGTCCAGGGCCACGAACACGTTGGGCTGCCCGAAATCGCCGTCGTACTTGGGGATCTCGTACTCCAGGATCAGATGGTTGCGGAATGTGTTCCAGGTCAGATCGCACAGCAGGCGATGGTCCTGATGGCGATCGTGGAGGCAATGCGTGAAGATCACGTCCGGAGTGAACTCGGCCTTGAGGCGCTCAAAATACTCCTTGATCTGCGTTCCCTGGAAGGGCATGAACCCGTCGCGGAACGTCAGAATGTCGACAGTCTTGTGCCGAGCCTGCCGGAGGAACGCGTCGGCGCCGGCGGCGCACTCCGGCCGGCGATCCGAATCCGCGCTGAAGACCACCCAGCGGCACGATACGTTCTCGAACTGATCGAGCCACTTCAGGAGCGTCCCGCCGCAGCCGATCTCGATGTCATCTCCGTGGGCGCCCAGGCAGAGGATGTTCAGCCCGTCCCCGTCCGATCTGCCGAGTTCCAGCGTCTGCATGGCTGTTTATCCCGCGGTACACTCGATCGCCCGTGCGTCACCGGGCGTGTTTCCAGACTTCCCAGGCCGCCTCGCCCCGCGCGTACATCTCATCGAGCAGTTGCTTGTCCTTGAAGGTGTCCATACAGGCCCAGAATCCCTCGTGCCGGTAGGCCATCAGCCGGCCCTGGGCGATCAGGCGCTGGAACGGCTGGAGGACCAGTTCGTCTCCCTTCTCCATGTAGTTGAATATCTCGGATGAGAGCACGAAATACCCCCCGTTGATCCACATGTCCGAGTGCTCCACGTCCACGATGCTTCGGACGCGACCGTCGTCCTCCGTCTTGACGACATGAAAACTCTGCGTCGGGCGCACCGCGACGAACAGGCCGACGGGGCGATGGGCGTGGAAATAATCGATCAAGCCGGGCAGCGGCAGGTCGGTGACGTTGTCGGCGTAATTCGCCAGAAAGGCCTCTTCGCCCTGCAGGTGCGACCGGACCGCCATGAGCCGCTGGCCGATGTTCGCCTGCGTGCCGGTATCGACGAACGTGATCCGCCAGTCGCTGATGTCGCTGTTGGCCAGGTCCACCTGGCGCCCGCCCTGGCTGAGCGTGAAATCGTTGGAGAGGCATTCGTCGTAGTCCAGGAAGTACTTCTTGATGGCATCGGCGCGATAGCCCAGACACAAAATGAAATCCTTGTGGCCGAAGTGGGCGTAGTACTTCATCACGTGCCAGAGAATGGGTCGGTATCCTACCGGCACCATCGGCTTGGGAATGGCCTCGGAATAGTCCCGCAACCGAGTCCCGAACCCGCCGCAGAACAGCACGACTTTCATGACATGCGTCTCCGATCGACCCGCTGGCGACGGTCCTTTGTACCCGCCGGCGGCCGTTTCAGGAATAGACCGCCACCTCCGGAATGGGCACCACAAATTTCCCGCCCCACTGCCGGATGTAGGCCAACTGACTCATGATCTCCTCGCGGAGGTTCCAGGGCAGAATCAGCACGTAATCCGGCCGGGTCTCGGCGATGCGATCCGGGTGATGGATGGGCACGTGGGTTCCCGGCAGGAACCGGCCCTGCTTATACGGGTTGCGGTCCACCGTATACTCGAGAAAGTCCGTCCGGATCCCGCAGTAGTTCAGCAGCGTGTTGCCCTTGCCGGGCGCCCCATACCCGGCGATGCGACGGCCTTCTCGCCGGGCCCGGATAAGGAAATCCAGCAGCTTTCGCTTGGTTTCCCGGGCCTGTTCGGAGAATGTGCTGTAGTAATCCATGCGATTGACGCCCCGGGCAATCTCCTGATCTCGCACGGCTTGCAGGCGGTCGCTCGCATGATGGAGCGGGCAGGATGCGTGGCAGGCATAGATGCGCAGGGACCCGCCGTGCGTGGGCAGTTCCTCCACGTCGAACAGGCGCAGCCCATGCCGGGCAAAAATGGTTTCTGTCGTGATCAGAGAGAAGTACGAGAAATGCTCGTGATAGATGGTGTCGAGCTGATTGCCTTCGACCAGCCGGACCAGATGGGGGAACTCCAGGGTCACCACGCCGTCCGGTTTGAGGATCACGGACATGCCGCCCACGAAATCGTTAAGGTCCGGAACCTGGGCCAGGACGTTGTTGCCGATGATCAGGTCGGCCCGGCAGCCTTCCGCCGCCAGGGCTTTGGCGGTACCCCGGCCGAAGAACGCCACTCGGGTCGGCACGCCCTTCTTCTTCGCCGCCTCCGCCACGTTCGCGGCCGGCTCGATCCCCAGGGCGGGGATGCCCTTTGCCACAAAATACTGCAGCAGGTATCCGTCATTGCTGGCCAGCTCGATGACCTGGCTGGCCGCACTCAGGGCGAGCCGCGGGATGATCATCTCGACGTACTGGCCGGCGTGCTGAAGCCAACTGTCCGAAAAGGACGAGAAGTACGCATACTCGGTGAAGATGTCGGCCGGCTTGACATACTCGTCGAGCTGGACCAGAAAGCACTGGTCGCAGACCCGTACGTGCAGGGGGTAGAACGGCTCCATCTGGTTGAGCTGCTCGGCGGTCCGGAAACTCTCGCAGAGCGGCGACATCCCCAGATCCACGAACGTGTGGTGCAAGGGGGCTCCACAACTCCGGCATCGCGTCTGGGCCGGCGGAATGCCGGCGATCGCGACATCCGTCTGTTGGTTCGGGTTCAATCAGGTTCCTCCGTCTGCCTCGCTCGTTTCGACGCGGAATCCAGGGCGGTCAGGCCACCTCAGGCACACCACAGCTCGGCCTCCACGTCGAGATCACGCAGCCGCGCGCGGATTTCGTCTTGGTAAATCCCGTTCATGACCACGACCAGGGCCGGCTGATAGTCGCGCAGAAACGCCGGCCCTACGATCTGCTGGGCCGTGCCGGCCAGATAGGTGCCCTGTTTGCGGGGGTTGATATCCACCACGTACGGAATCTGCGACCCGATCCGCAGGGCGTTAAACGCCCCGATCGTGCGGGCGCCGGCCCCCCAGGCCACGGCCCGCGAGCCGGTTCGCTCCAGGGCCTCCAGACGCTCCTCCCATCGGCTCCGACAGTGATCAAACTGTCGGGGAAACGAGGTGACATATGCGGCCAGGTCGTGAAGGTCTGGGGCTTGGGACACCGTGCTTCGGGACAGGGGGGCGGGCCGGGCCTCCACCTCCAGAAACTGGCCGCCGAAGCACTCCTGAAGGTGCAGGACCTCAAATCCGCACGCCTGGAAGATCGCGGCGAGCGACTCGGCGCTGAAATACAGGCAGTGCTCGTAAATGATGGTCCAGACGTGCAGATCGCGCAAGATGATGCGAACGTTCGGCACGTCGAAGTACAGGGCGGCCTGCGGACGGTCCGCCACGGCGGCGCGCAGATCGGCCAGAAACTCGCGAGGCGTCGGCACATGCTCGAACACCTGGCGACAGCAGATCAGGTCGGGCGCGTACCGGGCATACGCGGGGGAGTAGTAGTCGCGAATGAACTGAACCCGCCCGCCCGGGTCGCTCTCCACGTCGCACGAGGGGTCGAAGCCGAACCCGCGGTTGTCGCCGGCCTCGCACAGCAGTCGCAGAAAATCACCTTTGCCGCAGCCGATTTCGATGATGGTCTTCTGCCGCAGCGAGTAGCGATCGATCAGCCGTTCTACCGTGCTGTGGGCGAATTGCTGGTATCGCGCTGAGAAAAAAAGAGAGTTGTCGTACTGGCCGGTGTAGGCCAGCCGGGCCGCGTCGAACGCCCGGTTGAAGATCAGTCCGCAACCGCCGCAGAAGACCAGATCAATGTCCCCGCGCGGGCACTGGCGGGCCGCCTCGGGCGTAGGCCACTGGACGCCCACGTGCAGGGGGGCGTTGTCCAGGCGGAAGAACGGCTCTGGCGCCGTTGCCCCGCATCCCGGACACATCTCACCCCTCGTCATCCTTGCGCTCTCTGCCGCGTCAATGTTGATAGTGCCTGATACTGATCCTATGAAACGCCCGGCGATCAGTCCATCATCCGGGCCCGAAGTCGAAAGTCAAGCCGCGGGACCGCAGGCGGCGCAAGCGCCCTGCGGAACCGGGAATGACCGAAGTGCGATCCGGGTGTGCGGAGCGACGGAATTCGTGCCCGGGCGGGCCTTCCATTCCACATGCCGGGCAATCTCCCACGTGAACGACGCCATCCGGTGCAGAGCGTGCCTGGAAGCCATTCTCGGCCTCTTTCCGCGAAGCGCAAGCGCGGTCCGTGCTCGCACGAACGCTGGACGGAATTATGGCACGAGGAAAGCGTCGGTGGCGCAGACGGGGGCTTCGGTGCCCTCGTAGTCCGTGGCCTGGCCGGCGGTGTAGATGTTGTCGCGGTAGGGGTCGTAGACGGGCGGGACGATCCACACCACTCGACCGTCGTTAAGCAGCACGTTCTGACCGGTGCCGCGGTGGGCCAGGCTGTTGGCTTCCAGCGGGTTGGGCAACCGGTTGAACCGCCGGCCGACGAACAACGGGTTCTCATCCGCAACAATGGGAATGTGGACCGCGTCATTGAGTCGCAGGCTGGCGCTGCCCGGGTGCTGCACGCTGTAGCGGCAGATCACCAGGGTGCTGGCGCGAGGGCTTTGCTGAGCATCTATCTTGCCCTGGGAGGGGCAAAGCAGAACCTTCGACGTCACCAGGCCGGCCTGGATCATCGGTTGCAAGTTCTGTGCGTTGGGCTGCTCGCGCAGCCAGTTGGCGCCCGGCTTCGCTCCGACACTGGGAAACCGGCCGTCGAACTGCCCGGCATATTGGGACAAACCTCCAAAAAGAGAGGCCAGTTGCGTCTGGCACTGCGATCGCTGGGCCATATAGCGCGAGTGCGCCATGCTCGGCATAAACACGCCGATGAACAGCATCAGGCAAGCCGCCAGAGCCACGAGTTCCGGCAGAGAGATAATCGGCCGCCCACCGCCCCTGCGCCGCTCATTCGGGGGCAGCGTGGAGGCCGGCAGCACGCGCAGGCGCCCGGAAGCTTCGACCCGATCGAGAATGTTGCCCACCAGCCGGGCGGGCGGGGCTGGCGCGGTCCAGGTGGACAGGGGGCTCAACACGTGCCGGATCCGCCGCAACTCGGCCGCCCAAGCGGGGTCACGGGCCAGTTGGCGATCCACCTCGGCGCGGGCCGTATCGTCCAGCCGATCCAAGGCGTAATCGAACAGAAGGTCTTGCATACGCGAAAGTTCGGAGTTCATGTCCGATAAGCTCTGCTGCCGCCGGCGCGGCTTGAGGATCGCTTCATTTCCCACGTCCGCACGGATGGAATCTGACCCGGCATCGGGACGATTGGCTCACCCGCCGGCTGCTTCTGTCCATACGTCTCAGAGGTCCGGCGGGTTCTGGGCATTTTTCTGTTCCTCCCGATAGAGCTTGCCGAAGGCGGCGACGGCCGCGTGCAATCGGCTTTTGACCGTTCCCAGAGGGATGTCCAGGATCTGGGCTATGTCCCTGTAGGAGAAGCGGTGGAAGTAGGCCAGTACGATCGCCTCACAGAACGCCGGCGGCAGGCGATCCACCACCCGGCGAACGGCCCGGCGCTGCTCTTCGGATTCGAGGGTGTCCGTCGGCGTTTCGTCTTCACCTGCCAGCAGGTCCGAAAACGCCTGCCCGGTCTCGTCCTCGCCGCCGATTCTGGCGTCGAGCGCCACCTCCCTTTGTCGAGCGCGGCCGCGCAGCCAGTCGCGGGCCTTGTTGGCGGCGATGGTGAACAGCCAGGGTTTGAGTTTGCGGTCCGGATCAAAGCGGTCCGCCGAAGTGTGGATCTGCAGGAACGATTCCTGGACCACATCTTCCGCCGCTGCGGAACTGTGGGTGAAGCGAAAGACGAACTCGTACAACTCGCGACTGTGCCGTTCGACCAGCGTGCGAAAAGCACCGGGGTCGCCGGCGATGTGGTCGGCCAGGAGTTGCTCATCCGTTCGTTCGCTCACGCGTGGGTATTCTACCGGTGTGTGGCGGGGCGGCCAGAGTTTCGGCACGTGCGGGGCGTTTCGTGCCGGGCCGTTGCACGCGGCCCGCGCCACCGATAGAGTGTTCGCGTCGCATCGGGCGTTATTGACGTTCCTGGAAGCACACAGCGGATTCCGACCATGACCGCCGGTACCGCCAGTCTGTCGCGCGAATCCCTGGCTGCCCTGGCCGAGGCGTCCGCCGCCATCAACTCGACTCTCGATCTGGCCACGGTGATGGATTCCATCGCCCGATCGGCGGCCGCCGTCATGCGGGCGGAGGCGTCCAGCGTTCTGCTGCTGGACGAGCGGCGGGGCAAGCTCGTGTTCACGGCGGCGGTCGGTCAGGCGGCGCACGCCCTGCTGGGCGAGGAGTTTGACGCGGGGTTGGGCATCGCCGGGCGCGTGCTGGCGACCCATCGGCCGGAGATCGTCGCGGACGTCAGCGCCGATTCGAGTCATTTCAAGGGCATTGATGAAAAGAGCCGGTTCACGACGCACCAACTGGTGGCCGCTCCCATGATTCACCAGGATCGAGCTGTTGGCGTGGTGGAGGTGCTGAATCGGGTGGACGGCCAGCCGTTCGGCCCGGCCGACCTGGACCTGATTCGCCTGTTCGCGAACCTGGCAGCGATGGGGGCCAGCAATGCGCAGCAGCACGAGACGCTGAAACGGGAGAACCGCGCGTTGCGCGAGTCGAAGGTGCCCGGCGATGCCGTCATCGGCCGCAGCGACGCCCTTCGCGAGGTGCTGCACCTGTGCGACCGGGTCGCGCGCAGCAACGCCACCGTTCTGCTGCTGGGGGAGACGGGCACCGGCAAGGAGCTGTTTGCGCGGTACGTGCACGACACGTCCAATCGGCGCGAGAAGCCGTTTGTGGCCATCAACTGCGCCGCGTTGTCCGAGACGCTGCTGGAGAGCGAGCTGTTCGGACACGAAAAAGGCGCGTTTACGGGCGCCACTGCCCAGAAGATCGGGCGCTTTGAGCTGGCGGATGGGGGTACGCTGTTCCTCGACGAGATCGGCGATATCAGCCCGTCGACCCAGGTGAAGCTGCTGCGCGTGCTGCAGGAACGGGAGTTTGTCCGGGTGGGCGGCACGCGAACGGTCGCCTGTGACGTGCGGATCGTCGCCGCGACCAACCGGGATCTGCGGAAGGCGATTCAGACCGGGAGTTTCCGCGAAGACCTGTTTTATCGCCTGAACGTGTTTCCCATCCAGACGCCCCCTCTGCGGGATCGGCGGGAAGACGTGTCCCTGCTGGTGGATCATTTCGTGGTTCGATCCGCCCGGGATCTGGGTCTGCCCGCGCCGGGCATCGAGGACGACGTGAAGGCCCTGCTGATCGCGCACGATTGGCCGGGCAACGTGAGGGAGCTGCAAAACGTCGTGGAGCGGGCGGTGCTGATGTGCGACGGCGATCGGCTGCGGCGCGCGCATCTGCCGCCGGAAATCGGCCGGCCCGGCAACGCGGCGACGTCGCGCGGTCCGACCGGCGACCCATCCTTGTGGGATTTCGAGCGGGCCATGATCGTCAACGCTTTGCACGATCACCGCTGGAACCAGTCGGCCGCGGCCCGCGCTCTGGGCATCAGCCGCGACAATCTGCGGTATCGAATCCGCAAATACGACATCCGCAAACCGGAGTCGTGAGCCGAGGCACCGGTTGCACGTTCGGCCGGACGTACCTAAGCTTCGCGGTCTGAATTCCCGCCCGGGACGCACAGCGAGTCGCCGGAGGCGGGACGCACCCCGCGGCAGCGTTCCGGGTGCGACGGCGCAGAAGACGAGTGTCCGGCTGTGAGAATTGCCCTGGTCGTGGAATGGACGGACCCCTGGCGCGGCGGAGCGGAGACCTCCACGTGCCAGTTTCTTCGTCACATCGTGGACCTGGGCGTTGAAGTTGAGGTTTACACGCGGAGCCGGGGTGCCTCGACCCCGGGCATGACCGTCCATACCGTCCGTTCGCGCTCGCCCGCGCAATGGTACGGCAGTGCGGGCTTCCCCCGGGCCGCCGCGGCCGCCCTCCGAGACGGCCAATATGACCTTGTGCATGCCATCGTCCCTTGCCCGGTGGCCGACATCTACCAGCCCCGGGGCGGCACCGTGGCGGAGGTCATCCAGCGGAATCTGGCCCTTCGCCGTTCGTCGCTTGCCCGGCAGTTCAAAAGCGTCGTCAACCAGTTCGCGGCCAAGCAGCGTTGCCGGCTGCGGCTGGAGCGGCGGCTGCTCGCGCGATCGCCCCGGCCGGTGGTCGTGGCCATCTCCGATTACGTGTGTCGGCAACTGGCGGCGCACTACGCCTTTCCGGAAACCCACATCCGGCGGATCTTCAACGGAGTGGATCTCGATACGACGGATTCCCCCCATCGCCGCGCCGACCGCGTTGAGGTGCGCAAGCTGCACGGAATCGGCGACCACGAAACGGTCGCGCTGATGGTGGCCCACAATTTCAAGCTCAAGGGCATCCGCCGCTGGATCGAGACGCTCGCCCGGCTGGAACGCGACGAGAAGCTCGGGTTGCGGTCGCTCGTGGTGGGCAAGGAGAACCCGGCCCGCTGGCAGAGACTCGCCGCCCACCTGGGCGTGGGAGACCGGATCCGGTTTGCCGGCCCGACCGGGCGGATTCAGGCCTATTACCATGCCGCGGACTTCCTGGTCCACCCGACGTACTACGACCCGTGCAGCCGCGTCGTGCTCGAGTCGCTCGCCTCTCGTCTGCCTTGTCTGACCACCCGGTTCGACGGCGCGTCGGATGTAATCGAGGATGACGTGAACGGCTACGTGGTGGATTCGCCCGACGATGTGCAGGCCCTGGCGGACCGCACGCGAGCCCTCGCCGACGCCGCCACGCGCCGGCGACTGGCGGAGCAGACCCGCCAATGCCTGCCACGCATTTCCATGAGGCGGCATGCCCAGGAAATGGTGCAATTGTACGAGAGCCTGATTCGAAACGGAGGTCCGTCGTGACTCCGGCCTGGATCGTACCGGCCATGATGGCCGCCGCGTATCTGTTCGGCTCGGTTCCCTACGGCGTGCTGGTCGGCGCGCTGCACGGCGTCGATGTCACCGCCGCCGGAAGCACGAACATCGGCGCCACCAACGTCGGCCGGCTGCTGGGGCGCAAATGGGGCGTGCTGGTGTTTCTTCTCGACGCGGCCAAGGGATTCGTGCCCACCCTCCTGGCGGCTCGGGTGCTGGAGAATTACGCGGAGGCACACCTGCTGTCGATCCCGGTCGCTCGCTTATGCACGCTGGCCGTGGCGCTGGCGGCGGTCCTGGGGCACAACTACCCGGCATTTCTGAAGCTTAAAGGCGGTCGGGGCGTGGCGACCACGCTGGGGGGCTGCCTTGGTCTGTACCCGGGGCTCACTGTCCCGGCGCTGGTGGCGTTTCTCGTCTGGATCCTTGTCGTTGCGGCCAGTCGATACGTTTCGCTCGGCTCGATCATCGCCAGCGGCGTATTCCCGTTTCTGGTCATCGCATGGTCCTGGGTCCGTCACCGGTCGCTGCCGAAAGGTGACTGGCCGCTGGTCGGATTCGCTTTGCTGGTGGGGGGGTTGGTCATCTATCGGCACCGGGCCAACATCCGACGGCTGGCGGCGGGTACCGAGAACCGGATCGGCGGCTGCTCCGCACCCGGCGGAACGCGGGAGCGACCCGCCGATGCTGGCAACCCAAGGTGAGTCCGCTCGCCCGCATCTTTCAGTAAAAACATCCGAACTACATTCATGCTGTAAGTTGTGTTCTTATCGGGCGCGCACTACAAAATGGGGTATTGTCTGCATAGGGGCGTGAAGGTCATTCCAGTCGTTGTGAGCATTTCTGGCAACGCCTATACTGGAAACAAGTTACGTCTTGCAAACTGCTCGCTGAACGCAGAAAATGCGGTCAGTGGTGAAACGGGGCTCGGATCCCCTGGCCGAGCCGGTTTCCCCGGCGCGGTCATACAATTCTGCGAGGGCAGAGTGGGTTTTGTGGGATGGTTCGCACATGGCGGAGCCAAGCCAGGCGCGTTTGCTCAGCGCCCTGATTTTGCGAAATGCCGGCGGAGAAGGGGCGGATCTGGCCTCTTGGTTCGCCAACCACGCGCGTGTCCAGGTGGTGGATTCGGTGGAGGACGCCCGCCGGGCGCTGGCGCAGGGTCATTTTGATTTTGTGGTCAGCAACGCCGGAGATTTTCAGTCTTTGCGATCGGCGCACCCGGGCCCTCAGGCGGCAGCGATTCTCGATATCATCACGCAGGGCATCTGCATGGCGGACCTTTCCGGCCGGGTCATCTGGGCGAACGCCCGTATGAACGCGTATCCCGACGAGACGCGCACCGCGATCTGCCAGTGGGTTCGGGCGACGTTCGCCGGGCTTCGGGACGATCCGAAACAACCGTTGGCAGCCCAGCGGGAGCGGCGCTGGTGGCTGACCACGCCGAGCAACCACTATCTCGAAATCACCGCCACCGCCGTCATGGACCTGAACAACCACGCCAGCCACGTGGCGGTCGTCGCGTGGGACACCACACAAGCCCGCCGTCTTCAGGAGAAAATCGACACGATTGACCGGGCCGGCAGAGAGCTGGTGCGGCTGGATGCGGAGCAGATTTCGCGGTTGAACACGATGGAACGGCTCAGCCTGCTGGAGCAGAAAATCATCCGCTCGACGCGTGAGCTGATGGACTTCGACAACTTCGCCATCCGCGTTCTGGACCGCAAGACAAACCGACTGGAGCTGGTGCTTTCCGCGGGGCTGCCGCCGGGGGCGCTGAACATCGACGTATACGCCGAGCCCGAGGCGAACGGCATCAGCGGCTATGTGGCGTCCCGCGGGCGCAGCTACATCTGCCCGGACGTGCGGAAAGATCCGCGCTACCTGGCCGGCATCTCCAACGCCCGCTCATCCCTCACGGTGCCCTTGCGGCTGCATGACCAGGTAGTCGGCGTTTTCAACGTGGAAAGCGACAAGCCGGCGGCGTTCGGAGAGGATGACCGGCAGTTCGCCGAGATCTTCGCCAGACACGTGGCCGTCGCGCTGCATATTCTGAACCTGCTGGACACGGAACGCCACCACACCACCGGCAGGCTTGCCAGCGACGTGATGGGGGAGATCACCGGCCCAGTGAACGACACTCTGACGGAGGCGGCCAATCTCATCGAGGACTACATCGGTCACGACGAGTTGCGGGAGCGGCTGGGACGGATCAGCGACAACGCGGTCCGGATCCGGGAATCGATCAAGCAGGTGGCCTCGCCGTCCCGGGGGATCGTGAGCATGGGCCGGGGCCACCCACGCTCTTGTGACCCGGTCTTGTCGGGCCGGGCCATTCTGGTGGTGGACGACGAAGAGGTGATCCGCGATACGGTGCGAGACGTGCTCGCCAGCCAGGGTTGCCGTGTGTCGGTGGCCGAGGACGGTGCGGCGGCCATCTCCATGCTCAAGGAACGCCGGTTTGACCTGGTGCTCAGCGACATCATGATGCCCCACGTCAACGGCTACGAGGTGTTCGCCGCCGCCAGGGATGCCGACCCGCAATGTCGGGTCATCCTGATGACCGGCTTCGGATACGACCCGAACCATTCGATCATCCGGGCCCGGCAAGAGGGCCTCTCCGCCGTGCTGTTCAAACCCTTCAAGGTCGACCAGCTCCTGGCAGAACTCCGCACCGCGCTGTCGGCGCCGAAGGAGTGAGGCTCGCGCCGCGACGGGCGGCCGGGTGAGGCGGGGCCGGGCGTGGAATTGCTCCGACCGTATGTCGCAAAGTCGCGCGATCCTGGGTGGAGATATTCTCGGGCGCATGGAACGCTGGCGCCAGAGCCTGCGCATGGGGCGCGACGGGCATGAATCCCATCCAGATGAGAAGACCCTCCCCGGCGCCGTCCAACGAACGATCGAGTGGTTCCTCTTCCAGCGGATGTGCCAGGCCCGTGGTCTCGAAACGTCTGAGTGGCCGGGCGTCGAACTCCCCGCGGAGCGCGGGGTCGGCGATGTTCTCCGCGAACCGGTGGATGCGGAACCGGCGCGCACCTTCCTCGATCTACCGCCGGAGACGCTGGGTCGGGTGTATGAGCACTTCCTCGATCGATCGGCCCGGGGTGACGGCGCCGCCGGCCGCATGTTCGGCAGAAGAATGCGCAGAGCCGGCGGCATCTACTACACGCCGGGGCCGATCGTCGACCACGTGGTCCGGCTGACGATCGGTCTGCTGAGGCCGGACCTGGCGCCCCGCATACTGGACCCCGCGTGCGGCGGGGGGTTCTTCCTGCTGTCTGCGTATCGGATGCTGCTGCGGACCTGGGCCGATCGCCCAGGTGCGGCCGGACTGGATCAGCGGTTGGCCATCCTTCGCCGTTGTATTCACGGAGTGGACATCGACTCACAGGCGGTTGAGGTGACTCGCCGCAGCCTGCTGCTGGAGGCGTTGGACGATGGCGCCGCCGGCCGTCCGTCGGCCGCGCTGCAGCAGGCGGCCCGCGCGATTCTGGTTGACAACATCCGCTGCGGGGACGCGATTGTCGGGCCGGACTATCCGGCGGATGCCGGGGCGCCGGAAGCCATCGATTGGCCCGCCGCGTTTCCGGATGTGTTGCAGGCCGACCCGCCGGGCTTTGACGCAGTGGTGGGGAATCCGCCGTGGGGGCAGAAGGCCGTCCTCAAAGACGGCGCGATCTGGGCCTACCTGCGAAGCCGCTATCGGTCGCTGGGGGGCATCGCGGACGTGTTTCGACCGTTCGTCGAGCGCGCGGTGACGCTGGTCCGGCCAGGCGGGGTCTGGGGCATGGTGCTGCCGGACATCGTGCTGCTCAAAGACTACGTGCAAACGCGGCGGCTTCTGCTCGATGAGCTTTCGCTGGCGTATGTGGATTGGTGGGGCAAGGCGTTTCCGTCAGCCTCGATCGACGTAGCCACGCTCATCGGGCGGCGAAGTCCCGCGCCGCCGGGCCACCGCGTTCAGGTCCACCTGCGGGAGCGCGGGGTTGTGAAGCAACACACGTTGGGGCAGGAGGATTTCCGGCGTAACGAAAGACTGACGTTCAATCTCCACCTGACGCCCGAACGGCGTGAGATTCTCGATCACCTGTCGCGTTTTCCGACCCTGGGGCGGCTTTGCGAGATACACGAAGGCGTCCACAGCGGAAACATCCGCCGCGAGCTTTTCGTGGACCGACCGGTGGATGCCAGTTGCCGGCCACTGTTGTTCGGCCGCGATGAGATTGCCCCGTATGAGCTCGTGTGGCGTGGGAAGCTCATTCGCCTGTCGGCGCTGCCGCGGTCCAGGACGCCGGATCGGTATGCCAATGCCGGTCAACCGGCGTGGCATGAGCGTGAGAAGCTTCTGGTGCGCCGCACGGGCGATTTCGTTCTGGCCGCCGTCGATCGCCAACAGCGCTATGCCAGCAACAACTTCTTCATCGTGTTTCTGCGGGCCGCCGCGCCTCTTACCCTTGACGGTCTGGCGGCCCTGCTGAACAGCCCGCTGATCTGTTGGTTCTTTCGTTGTATCGAACCTCGGCCGGGACGGGCCTTTGCCGAACTGAAGATCAAGCACCTGCGGCGGTTTCCCGTACCCCCCGAGACGGCCGATCCGCGGCGGGTGCGGCGGCTGAACGACCTGGGCGCGCGCCGTGCCAGGCTTGCCCAGGAACAGCGCCGGGTCCGCGATGAGATCGCCACAGCAGCGCTGAACCGCAATACCCGGCGGGCGGATCAGCAGATAGGCCGGCTTGTCCTTTCCCTTTTTGGCCTGGGCCAGGATCAGCAGGAGCGAATCCTCCACGAAACACGCGCGGCTCCGACCCGCCGCCGCGCGTCGCGGTCCTTTTTCTGAGCGGCGGCGATTCCACATCTGCCCGCACCGCGTGGGCAGGGCGGCCCAATGGAAAAGCGCGGGCGCCGGCGGTACGCTGTGCCTGCGGTTCGCGTGTATCCGGGCGGCACGAGTCAGAAGTGATGAGCCGAAGACGGTTTGACGCGCTGTTCATAGACTACTACGGCACGCTGGCGGACGGCGACCGGCTGGCCGTGGAGACGACCTGCTCGCGGGTCGTGCAGGATCTGTCGCTGCCGATGACGGCCGCGGACCTGGCGATCTTGTGGGGCCGGCGGTTCTTCCAGGAAATCGAAGTCGCCAACCACGATCGATTCCTGAGTCTGTACGACTGTGAGGCCAAGACGCTCGTGGAGACGCTCAGACCACTGGGGGCCGAGGTGGACCCACGTCCGTACTGCGACATGCTCAAGCACTACTGGGCGACGGCGCCCGCCCACGCCGACGCCGTGGAGGGCCTGGCCGGCCTCGATCTGCCCGTCTGTTGCGTCTCCAACGCCGACACGGATGACATCACCGCATCGATCGCCCGCCACGGTTTTCGTTTCGACGCGGTGGTCGTTTCGGAGGCCGTCCGCTGCTACAAGCCGGCCCCGCACATCTTCCGGGTCGCGTTGGACGCCCTGGGCGTGGCGGCGGATCGGGTGCTCCATGTGGGCGACTCACTGCACAGCGACGTGGGCGGTGCCCGATCGGTGGGAATCGCCACCGCCTGGATTTGCCGTGACGGACGGATTTTTGACGCCGGCAATTGTCGTCCGGACTTTAACATTC
Source organism: Planctomycetota bacterium (assembly GCA_052034525.1). Taxonomy (GTDB): domain Bacteria; phylum Planctomycetota; class Phycisphaerae; order UBA1845; family UBA1845; genus JAFGJQ01. The sequence continues at coordinate 18,778 of JBPOIK010000201.1, read as the reverse complement.
GCTCTCTAATAGAATTACGCGCAATTCTTGACCGTCCAGCATAGCGTGGCGGTACCTGCTACCGGGCAAGCCGGAGGTGGGGTCGCAGGGATTCTCACCCCCCGGACTTGCTCTTTTTGTATGCGCGTTGTATTATATGCATGTGTGAATATTTGCCAACCCGTTATGATAACCGGTCCTGACGGGTTGAGGAGAAATGCCATGGCCCGCAGACGAGCGTATCAGGCTTGGACTGTTCTGGCGGTCTTGGGGTTTCTGTCGGCCTGTGCCGCGGAGTCGGCGAGGGGTGATACGCGGCCGGCGAGCAGAACATCGAACCGATCCGGCAGCGTTCGGAGCAGCCGGTCGGGCACAACGCCGCGTGCGACCTCCAGGGGTGCTTCTTCCGGATCGCGGCGTTCATCCTCTCCGGCCGGCGTGGTACGAACGCCTTCCGGGGCTGCACGCTCCGGATCGCCCGGCACGCGGCACGTTGCCCGCCGGGAGCCGTCCCGCACGGCGCAGGTGACCCGTCGTGAGCCTGGTCGCACGTCGCCAGTTGGGCGTTCTGGGTCATCCGGCTCCCGCGTGGGGCCCGGGGCGCCACGGGAGCGCCGCCCTGCGGTGCGGTCGTCCCCGCCGCCGAGCGTTCGCTCCGGTCCGGTCCGTCCGACGCCGCGCCCGAGTGCCGGCGCGGTCAGCCGTCGCACACCGGGCGGTTCCACGGTGATTCATCGAGTCACGCATCACAAGCGGACTGTTCACACTCGTCGCCACCACGGATCGAGCTGGATTTGCCCCCGGCCCGTTTCGCCCGCGTTTGTTTCTCCCCGTCGGGTCTGCCTGCCGACGTACAGGCCGTCCGTCACCCGCGTTTATCCGACCTTGGTTTCAGGGTTCTACGGCGCCACCTACGACCGGCTTTACGGGCCCGGTTTCCCGGACACGTGGCCGGAGTCCTATCCCTCTTCCGTTATCGTCGCGCAGGCGCCGCCGGAAGTGCTGCAACCCGTCTCCGTGCCGGCGGAAGCCGGACCGATCGTAAGTGTCGCGGCGGAGCCGATGATGGAGATGTCATCGTATCCGGTACAGGATCTGCACAGCGAGTTCGATGCCTCGGTGGAATCGGTGCCGTTTTCCATGCTGGAAGACATTGACGCGCCGGCGTCGCAGGTGCCGGCGCTGCCCGATCTTCCGCCCGACGCGCCGCCCACGTTTCTCGAGCAGGGAGAGGATGCGTTCGCGATGGGGCGGTACGAGGAGGCGCGACGGTTGTTTCGCCGCGCCGTGATCGCTCTGCCCGACGATCCGTATGCCCAGTTGGATTACGGCCTGGTCCATTTTGCGCTGGGCGAATACCAGGTGTCCGCCCAGGCGTTTCGACGAGCGCTGGCGGAGGAGCCGGACCTGCTCGACCGGCTGCCGAACGTGGCGACGGCGTACGGGGTTTCGGGCGATTTTGATCGGCACCTGGCAGCGCTGCAAGCACACGTATTGCGCGAACCGACCGACACCCACGCGCGCTTTCTCTATGGGGTGGTCCTGGTGTCCTCGGGCGATCCACAAGGCGCCCTGTCACAGCTCAGTCGCGTGCTGTACCAGGATCCGCGCGACACGGTGGCGTATCTGCTGCGCGATGCCGCCCTGCGGGCCCTGCACACGGAGCCGCGGCATCCGAACGATGTCATGGTTCCGGACGCGCCCTGAGAGCCGGCCGCGCGCCGGGCCTCTACTCACGCAGACGGCAGAGGGAGCGGAAGCGTCCGATATTCTCCGGCGCTGGCAACGGGGGCAGACCCGGCTCCCGTTGACGGCAGAGAGCCTCACGGCTAGGATTGGCGTGTCCAAAGCCGGGTGAACCGCCAGGTACGACGTTCGCCACACCTGTTGATCATCCTTTTCTTGACTCAGAGGTCACATTCGAGGAGGCCCAGCCGTGAGAATCGGTCTGCGCCGTGAGGACAAGTCCCCGTACGAAGCCCGCGTGCCGCTGGTGCCGGACGATGTGCGCTTGCTGCGGCGCGAGGAGAGGCTCGCGGTCATGGTCGAATCCTCACCGCAACGAAGCATCGACGACGCCCATTTCGCCGAGGCCGGAGCGGCCGTGGTGCCGGACCTGCGGGATTGTCCGATCATATTCGGCGTAAAAGAGATTCCGGTCGAGAAGCTGGAACCAAACAAGACGTACATCTTCTTCGCCCACGTGATCAAGGGTCAGCCGTACAACATGCCCATGCTTCGCCGGCTGATGGAGCTGGGCTGCCAGTTGATCGACTACGAACGCATCACGGACGATGAAGGCCGACGGCTTGTCTTCTTCGGCCGTCACGCCGGGCTCGCGGGAATGATCGACGCGTTGTGGATGCTGGGCGAGCGCTGGCGGCAGCGCGGCGTGGATACGCCCCTTCGCCACATTCGACAGGCCCGTCACTTCGACTGCCTGGAGCAGGCGCGCGGCGTGATCACGGATGTGGCGGACGAAATCCGCGCGTATGGGCTTCCCGCGGCCGTCTCCCCGGTCATCATTGGCGTAACCGGCTACGGCAATGTGGCGCGGGGCGTGCAGGAAATTCTCGATCTGCTGCCCATGGAGAGCATCCGTCCGGAGGATGTGCCCAGCGTGGCCCGGCGGACGGACCCGAGCGACCGACGGCTGTTCAAAGTGGTCTTCGAGGAGCGGCACATGTACGCGCCGGTGGACCCGGGGGCCTCGTTTGACCTGAAGGATTACTACGATCACCCGCAGCGATACCGATCCACGTTTCTGGATTATTGGCCGCATCTGACGGCGGTTGTGAACTGCATCTACTGGGAGGCCGGCTACCCGCGTATTGTGACGAAAGCGGACCTGAAGCGTCTGTACACCGGCCCGCAGCGCCCCCGCCTGGAGGTTATCGCCGACATTTCCTGCGACGTGCAGGGTTCCATTGAGTGCAATGTGCGATGCACCGACCCGCGGAACCCCGTCTATGTGTACGACCCCGTGCACGACACGACGGCGGACGGCCTGGTCGGCGACGGACCGGCGGTGCTGGCGGTAGACATTCTTCCGACCGAGCTGCCGGCCGATGCATCACGTGAGTTCAGCCGAATCCTGACGCCGTTTGTGCCCGCCATCGCACGGGCAGATTTCACCGTTCCGTTCAGCGAGTGCGCTTTGCCCCCGGAAATCCGCCGGGCGACCATCGTGTACCAGGGACGCCTGACGGATGACTACACGTACCTGGAAGACGCCCTCGCGTCGGGTCCGATCTCATGAATGCACAGCCCATGAAGCATGCTCTGGTGCTTGGGGCCGGACGAGTGGCCCGGCCGGCCGTGCGGTATCTGCTGCAAGACGCCGGCTTCCGGGTTACCGTGGCCGACCGGGTGGCGGGCCAGGCGGAGGCCGTCGTCGAGGCCCATCCGAACGGTCGCGCCGTGGTGACCGACTTGTCCCATCGATCCGAGATGGGTGTTCTCGTGGGCGACGCGGATGTGGTGGTCAGCCTGCTGCCTCCCGACTGCCACCCGGCGGTCGCCGAACTCTGTGTCGATCGGCGCCGCCCCCTTCTGACCACGTCCTACGTGAGTCCGGCCATGCGTGCGCTGGACGAGCGGGCGCGGCAGGCCGGCGTCCTGCTGCTGAACGAAATGGGGCTGGACCCGGGCATCGATCACATGTCGGCCAGACAGGTGATCCATCGTGTGCGCGACGGCGGGGGGCGTATTCAGGCGTTCACGTCGGCCTGCGGGGGGCTGCCGGCGCCAGACGCCAATGACAACCCGTGGGGATACAAGTTTTCGTGGAGCCCGGTCGGAGTGCTGCGTGCGTGCGGGGCGTCGGCCCGGTTTCGCAAAGACGGGGACATTGTGGAACAGGCCGGCGGCACCATCTTCGATCATCCAGACCTGGTGGAAGTCGAAGGTATCGGCACGTTGGAGTCATATCCCAACCGGGATTCGCTGGCCTATGCCGATCTGTACGACATCCAGGAGGCCCGGAGCATTCTGCGGGCCACGCTGCGCTATCCGGGGTGGTGCCGGACGATGCGGGCCGTCATGGCGGCCGGCCTCCTCGACGGCACGCCGAGATCGTGGCCGGAGGAGACCAGTCTGTCGGATTTCACTCGCTCGCTGCTCCGGGACCCGGGCACGGGCCCCGTGCGGACGGCCCTGGCGAGGCAGCTTGATCTTTCGGAAGACGCCGAACCGTTGCGGAGCCTGGACTGGCTCGGGCTTTTCGGCGAGGACCCGGTGCCGCTTCGACAGGGAAGCCCTCTGGAAGTGCTGGCCGCCCGGATGCAGACCCGGATGACCTACCAGCCCGGCGAACGGGACATGGTTGTTCTGCGGCATGTTTTTGGAGTGGAGAATCCGGACGGCTCGTGCGAGCAGATCACCGCCACCCTCGTGGATTTCGGCATCCCCAATGGTGACAGCGCCATGGCGCGTACGGTAGGCCTGCCGGTGGGGATCGGCGCCCGCCTGGTGGCCCTGGGGCGAATCGCCGGCGCCGGCGTCCAGATCCCGGTGTCTCCCGAGGTCTATGAACCTGTACTTTCCGCCCTGGAGAAGCAGGGAATCCGCCTGCACGAGCAGCGCCGGCCCGCATGAGCGCCGATCCCGATTGATCGGACCGCCGCCCCGCCGGTATACTCTATTGAGAGGTTCTGCGGTTGGCGCCGGGCCCTTCCGCCGCCTGTCGTACTGCTTCATCGTGCGGTGACATCCATCCGTCCCATCGCCCGGCCTGCGGCGCCGTGGTGTGCGCCCGAGGAGTCATATCATGTTCCTTCATTTTCTGCGTGTGGTGTTCATATTGGCCCTGGCGGCGGTCGGCATGCGGTTCATTGCGGGAGACGACGTTCAGAGCGGAACGCCGGACGTTCTGGCGCAGAACAAGGATCTGATCCTGATAACCTGTCTGGGCCTGGCTCTGGTGATCATCGCCATCGACGTCTTCATTCCCCGCAAGTCGTTGGGGGCGATATCGGGCCTGTTTTTCGGCCTGGTGGTGGGCATGGTGGTGTCGGTCGGGCTTTCCATGATCGTGGATCTCGTGGTGGAATCCACGGCCACGTTCTCCAATCTGCGTGTCCCAGTGTACGCGGACGCTCCTGTGGAACGGCAGCGCGTGGTGGAAGACGCGGACACGGGCAAGAGCCGGGTGGAGACACGCCGGGTCATGGAGACCCGGCTCATCGGCTACCAGAACCATCCGGCGCTGAGCGCCGTCAAGCTGCTGATCGGGGTGATCTGCTGCTACCTGACCACGAGCTTCATTCTCCAGACCAAGGACGACGTGCGGTTCGTCATTCCGTACGTGGAGTTTGCCAAACAGACCAAGGGAGCCCGGCCTTTCCTGCTGGATACGTCGGTGCTGATCGACGGTCGTATCGCCGACGTGGCCGACGCCCGTCTGCTCGAGTCGGAGCTGATCGTGCCCCGGTTCGTCTTGCGTGAGCTTCAGACGATCGCGGACAGCGGAGACAAGCTCAAGCGGACCCGGGGTCGGCGCGGGCTGGATATTCTGTTCAAGCTTCAATCGAATGAGAAGATCGACCTCAAATTCCTGGATGTGGAGGTCGACCGCGGCGAAGCCGCCAAGGGCGTGGACGAACTGCTCGTCGAGCTGGCCGACCAGTTGAACGGACGAGTGGTGACCAATGACTACAATCTCAATAAGGTTGCCCAGGTCCGCGGAGTGACCGTCATCAACCTGAACGACCTGGCCACCGCTCTGCGCCCCGTCTTCCTGCCCGGCGAGGGGCTGGACGTGCGGATCATCCGCCCGGGCGAGGAGGCCGGTCAGGGCGTGGGTTACCTGGACGACGGCACCATGGTGGTCGCGGAAGGCGGCCGCGATCACATCGGCCAGAGCATCCACATCACGGTAACCAGCGTGCTGCAGAATTCCGCGGGGCGCATGATTTTCGGCCGGATGGACGGCGTCAGCGGTCCGGTTCGCCGCGCGGCCCGGTCCCCGCGCGACGCCTGATCACCGGTTGCCTTTGCCGTCCCTCGGGGTACACTGCCGCCGGCGGATCCGCGCGGACGGAGGGTACGTTCATGGCCAGATACGCAGTAATCATCCCCGCCGCCGGCAAGGGCGAGCGGTTCGGCGGCGGCGAGAACAAGGTTTTCGCGAAGTTGGACGGTCGGCCCATTTTCCTGCGCACGCTGGAGCTGTTCATCAACCGGGAGGACGTGTGCCAGACCATCCTGGTGGTCTCGCCGGGGGACATGGCGGAGATGAAGTCCCGATACGGGGCGAATCTGGGCTTTATGGGCGTGCAGATCGCGGAAGGGGGCGCCCACCGGTTCGACTCGGTGCGCAGCGCCCTGTCCGGCGTGCGGGAGGACGCGGAGTTCATCGCAGTTCATGACGCGGTCCGCCCGTGCGTGAGCAGCGACAGGATTGACGCGGTGTTCGCCGAAGCCGCCAAGACCGGGGCCGCCATTCTCGCCGCCCCGCTGTTCGGTACGCTCAAACGGGTGAGCGAGTCCGGCGTTATTGACGCCACCGTGCCCCGGGAGAATCTCTACGAGGCCCAGACGCCGCAGGTGTTCCGCCGCGACCTGTTGCTGGACGCCTATGCCAACGCGCCGCAGGACGTTCAGGCCGTCACCGACGACGCCCTGCTCGTGGAACGGACAGGACACCCCGTGTCCGTGGTGCGCTCCGACCCGTCCAATCTGAAAATCACGGCCCGTGAGGATGTCACCCTGGCCAACGCCATTCTCAAGGCGCGTCCCGCGGCCAAACCCGTCCGCAAGCTCGGGGCGTTTGAAGAGGCCCAGTGGTAAGCCGGTTTGCCGGCCCGGCGGCCGAGCCGGTCGTTTCCCCCCTTGATTCGCGGCAGCCCGACCGCTTTAATCACCAGTGCGCGGGTTCGTGGATACGCCGTTCCAAGCACGGGAGACTCACCATGTTTCGCCTCATCCCACTTGCGTTGATCGCCGGCTGGATGATTGCGTTGACCACCGGATGCAACACAGACCCCCTCTGGGTGAGCACGAAGGACCGGATGGGTCCCATCAGCCAGGCGGGGCCGACGGTGGAAGGCAAGCGGTTGGGCATCGCGCCCACGCAGCGCGAAGAGAATCTGATCGAAGACGTGGTGATGGACCGCGCCCGATACCATCAGGCTCTCCTCGCCTTGCGCAACTACTATCACCGCACCGGCAACGACAACAAATGCCGCTGGGCCAACCAGGAGATTGCGTCGTTGACCCGCATCGCTCCGTACACGGAGGCGGAAGTGGAACTGGCCGCCGCCGAGCAGGAGGTGGACCTGGTGGAGCAGGTCATCGTCGCCCGCCGGCAGTATCGGCAGTCGCTCCGGGCCCTGCTGGACTTCTACCAGGGCTTGGGCGACCCGGTCAAAATCCAGTGGGCGGAGCAGGAACTGGCCGACTCTCGCCACATCCAGGAGTTTCTGTACCTTTTCGAGGCGGAGGTGGCCGGCGAGTGGCTCCGGCCCACCAACTCCATTCCCGATGCGGATGCGCTGTACGCCCGGGCCCTGGCTCGCATGAGGGAAGGCGGCCACGGCGTCATCCTGTTGTACCGCGAGAACATCATGCGTGACGCCCTGGAGATGTTCCAGCGGTTGATCCGCGTGTATCCCACCAGCGACAAGATCGACGAGGCCGCCTTCTATCTCGGGGAAATCCACAAGGAATACATGAAAGACCAGGAGGATATTGCCGTGCGGTGGTATGAGCGGGCGTGGACCTGGAACCCGAATATCGCCCTGCCGGCCCGGTTTCAGGCCGCCGTCATCACGGATTATCGAATGCACGACCGCGCCAAAGCCCTGGAGCTGTACCACGCCGTGCTCAAACACGAAACATTTGACGCGTCCAACGTGCGTTTCGCCACGCGACGCATTGAGCAGTTGAGTCAGGAGATGACCGCCCCCGCCAGGTGAACCCGGGGGCGGCGGGTCCACAGCCCATGCGACGGGATATCCTCATTTCGGCCCTGACGCTGCCGATTCTGCTGTCCGGATGCGGCCTGTTCGAATGGCCGCTGGGCGACGGCGCCGGTTCGCTGCTCGGATCCGCCTCGTTCGTGGTTCGGGGTCAGATGGTGATCGAACAAGGCGCCCGTGGCCCCTGCCCCGTCTTTGTCGCGGAAACCGGGTTGCTCTATCACCTTTTTCAGCATCCCAGCCTTGCCAATGACCAGTACGATCGCGTGACCACGCCGGGAGCCGTCTCCCGGCTGGAAGTCCGGGTCCGGAATGATCTTCAGACCCTGTGTCGGATCGGCACCACGGTGGAAGTGCTCAAGGTGCTGGAACTGGTCCCGCCCGCCGGTTGATTACGTCCCGGACCAGGATCGATCGCCGCGGCATCAGGGGAACTGCCCGGGACCGCGGTGTACCGTCCGATGCGGCCCCGACTCTTGACCGAATCCACCGCTCCGGTTACCCGTTTTGATTGGCCGATAGAGACCCCATCGCCACGGGGTGCGGGGCCAGGAAGACCGGAACGGCCGGCGATAACCGAATCCACGTGTGCGGTGCGAGGTTTCTCCATGTCCAACGGAATCGAGCGTGTGGGTGTGTTGACCGGCGGCGGCGATTGTCCGGGGTTGAACGCCGTGATTCGGGCCGTGACCAAGGCGGCGATTACCCGGTGCGGCTGGACGGTGTTCGGCATCGAAGACGGCTTTCTGGGGCTGATCCGGAACCGGATGCGGCGGCTGGAAATGGCCGACGTTTCGAACATCCTGACGCGCGGCGGCACCATTCTGGGGACCAGCAACAAGGCCGACCCCTCCCGCTTCGTGGTCGCGACCGATCCGGACGGAAACCTCGTATACGAAGATGTGACCAACCGCGTGCTGGAGCACGTCCATGAGCGCCGGCTGGACGCCGTGTTCTGCATCGGGGGTGACGGTACCATGAGCGGGGCGGCCAAGCTCGTCGAGCGCGGCGTCCCCTGCATCGGAATCCCCAAAACGATTGACAACGATCTAAAGCATACGGAGGTGACGTTCGGGTTCCACACGGCCGTGGCGACGGCCACAGAGGCCCTGGATCGCATTCATACCACGGCATCGAGTCACCATCGGGTGATGCTGGTGGAAATGATGGGTCGCAACGCGGGGTGGTTGACGCTGTACGCGGGGGCCGCCAGCGGTGCGGACGTCATTCTGATTCCGGAGATTCCGTTCGATCTGGACGTGGTGTGCCAGTCGTGCCTGCATCGCAGCCGCCACGGAAAAGCTTTCACGATCGTCGCCGTGGCGGAAGGAGCCCACCCCAAGGGCGGGACGGTCGTCGTAGACCGCGTGGTGAAAGACTCGCCCGACCCGATCCGTCTGGGCGGAGTGAGCCAGGTGCTCTCGGAGCAGATCGCCGAGCGGACGAAGCTGGAATGTCGCGCCACCATCCTGGGCCATGTCCAGCGAGGCGGTACGCCCGTGGCGTTCGATCGGGTGCTGGGCACGCGGTTCGGGTATGAGGCGGTCCGTCTGGCCCAGGAAGGCAAGTTCAATCAGCTCGTGGTCATGCAGCACGGGGAGTTCACGCACGTGCCCATCCAGGAAGTGGCAGACCAGCAGCGGCTGGTTCCGGTGGACCATCCGCTCGTGCAGACCTGTCGGGCAATGGGAGTCTCGTTCGGCGACCAGAACTGACCGGCCGGTCCCCGCGCCGCCTGAATACGCGATGGCCCGCAGCGGCTTCAGAGGAGCTGTGCTTCAGCCCCGATCGGCGCCTATCTTTCGTTTTTGCAATCGGTTACAGAATGCGTCGGTTTGACTTGCCCCCAATGTTGCACTACGATTGGACGGTTATCGGGGTGGCTTGCAGTCCGAGTCTGGCCGATAACAACGGTGTACCGAGTCGGTGGCGGAATGGGCATGGACGCGCGTAGTCCAGCCTCATGCCGTCCCGGGTTTTGACACTGAACGCGAACCGGGCCGGGCGATGCCGCACGCGGCAGACAACCGGCCTGTCCTGCCAGGGAGGCCAGCAGTCATGGTGGATTCGGCCGCGATCATCCAGACGATTCGACAGCGACTCGATCCGCGTCGCTTCCGTGAGCACCATTGGGAAGGAACGTTTGCGGAGTACCTCCAACTGGTTACCGAACGGCCGGAAGTGGCCCGCAACGCCTTTCAGCGGGTCTACGACATGGTCCTGCACTTCGGGTCCGAGCGCTACACGCGCCTGCGAAAGGAAGTGATCCGCTACAACTTCTTTTCCGACCCGATGAGCAATGGCGAAGACGCCATCTACGGGCTGGACGAGGCGATGATGGCCCTGGTGGACTTCTTCAAATCGGCGGCCCACGGCTACGGCACGGAGAGGCGGATTCTGCTGCTGCACGGGCCGGTGGGCTCTTCCAAGAGCACCATCGCCCGGCTGATCAAGAAGGGGCTGGAGTATTACTCGCGGCTGGAAGAGGGGGCGTTGTACACATTCCATTGGAAGGTGCCGGGGCCGGATGGCAAGCCGGTGCGGTACGATTGCCCCATGCACGAGGAGCCGTTGAAGCTCATTCCGCGGGAGGCCCGCAAGGAGGTGCTGGCCACCATCAACGCCGAGCTGCCGGAGGCGAGGCAGATTCGGGTGGAGGGGGCTCTGGATCCGTTCTGCCGGAGCATGTTTGAAGAGCTGCTGCTGCGGTATGAGGGAGACTGGGAGAAAGTGATGGACCACGTGGTGGTCCGGCGGCTGGTTCTGTCGGAAAAGGACCGTCGCGGCATCGGCACATTCCAGCCCAAAGACGAGAAGAACCAGGATTCGACGGAGCTGACCGGCGACATCAACTACCGCAAGATCGCCGAATACGGCTCGGACAGCGATCCGCGGGCCTTCAATTTCGACGGCGAGCTGAACATCGCCAACCGCGGTCTGATCGAGTTCATCGAGGTGCTCAAGCTGGACGTGGCCTTTCTCTACGATCTGCTCGGCGCCTCGCAGGAGCACGTGATCAAGCCCAAGAAGTTCGCCCAGACGGACATTGACGAGGTGATCATCGGGCACACGAATGAGCCGGAATACCGCAAGCTCCAGTCGAACGAGCTGATGGAGGCGTTCCGCGACCGGACCATCAAGATCGACATTCCGTACAACATCCGGCTCTCCGACGAGATCAAGATCTACGAAAAAGACTTCAACCCCGAGCGCATCCGGGGCATCCACATCGCGCCGCACACCATCGAAGTCTGCGCCATGTGGGCCGTGCTCACCCGGCTGGAGGAGCCGAAGAAGCCGGGGCTGACCCTCATGCAGAAGCTCAAGCTGTACGACGGCAGGAGCATTCCGAACTTCACGGAAGACGCCGTTCGCGAGCTGCGCGAGGAGTCTCCGCGCGAGGGCATGCAGGGAATCAGCCCGCGCTACATCCAGGACAAGATTTCGAACTCGCTGGTCTGCGACCAGGCCCTGCAGGAGAAGTGCATCAACCCGTTCATGGTGATGAACGAACTGGAGGCCGGGCTGAACCACCACAGCCTGATCAGCGACGAAGAGATGAAGAAGAAATACCGGGAGCTGCTCGGCCTGGTCCGCGAGGAGTATGAGGACATCCTCAAGTCCGAGGTGCAGCGCGCCATCTCCGCCGACGAGGACGCCATCAAGCGGCTCTGCTCCAACTACATCGACAACGTGCGGGCCTACACGCAGCACGAGAAGGTCCGCAACAAGTACACGGGCAAGGACGAGGAGCCGGACGAGCGCCTGATGCGATCGATCGAAGAGAAGATCGACATCCCGGAGAGCCGCAAGGACGACTTCCGGCAGGAGATCATGAACTATATCGGGGCCCTGGCCCTGGACGGCAAGAAATTCGAGTACCACACCAACGCCCGGCTCCACAAGGCCCTGGAGTTGAAACTGTTCGAGGACCAGCGCGACACCATCAAGCTCAAGAACGTGGTGTCCGGCGTGGTCGACGACGAGACGCAGGCCAAGATCGACGTGGTGAAGCAGCGGCTGATCAAGTACTTCGGGTACAACGAAACCAGCGCTACCGACGTCCTGAACTACGTGGCCAGCATCTTCGCGCGGGGCGACTCGAAGCAGGACGACTAGAGGGACGGCACGCGGTCGCGAGGGAGCCAAGGTGAAGATCCACAAGGATCATCAACGCTTTCGTCAGATCGTGCGGGGCAAGATCCGGGAGGATTTGCGCAAATTCCTCACGCGGGGCGAACTGCTCGGGCGTGAGGGAAAGCACCTCATCAGCATCCCCGTGCGGGGCATCGAGACTCCCCACTTCCGCTACGGCGACAACAGCGACGCCGGCGTGGGCCGCGGACAGGCCCAGCCCGGCGACAAGGCGGATGCGGACGGCGAGGGCATCGGCCCGGGCGGAACCGAAGAAGGGCATCACATTCTGGAGGTGGAAGTCTCCCTCGACGAGCTGGCCGACATCCTCGGCGAGGAGCTGGAACTGCCCCGCATCCGGCCCAAGGGCAAGAAGCGGATCACGTCCGAGAAGGACCGCTACAGCGGCATCCGCCAGGCGGGTCCGGAATCGCTCCGCCATTTCCGGCGGACTTTCCGGCGGGCCCTGCGCCGCGAGCTGATGGCCGGCACGTACAACCCGGAGAACCCGCGCATCGCGTTCGAGCGGCGGGACAAGCTCTATCGCAGTTGGAAGACGGTGCGGCAGCCGCAATCCAACGCGGTGATCGTGTACATGATGGACGTGTCCGGCTCCATGGGCGACGACCAGAAAGAGCTCGTGCGGCTCGAGGCGTTCTGGATCGACGCCTGGCTCCGGCGCAATTACGAAGGCATCGAAAGCCGTTACATCGTGCACGACGTGCGCGCGGGCGAGGTGGACCGCGAGACATTCTTCCGCATCCGCGAGGACGGCGGCACGCGCATCAGCAGCGCGTTCAAGGCGGCCCGCGACCTGCTGGAGAACCATTACGAAACCTCCGAGTGGAACTGTTACCTCTTTCATTTTTCCGACGGGGACAACAGCAGCGACGCCGACAGCCGCGAGTGCTGCGCCCTGCTGAGGGAGCGGCTTCTGCCCGGCATCAACCTGTTCGGCTACTGCCAGGTGGCCAGCGCCTACGGCAGCGGCCACTTCATCAACGTGCTGCACGAGCACCTGAGCGACCAGGACAACATGATCACCACGCGGGTCAACACCCGGGACGACATCTACGACAGCATCAAGGCGTTTTTTTCGAAGGGCAGGTAGGCGGAATCGGCGGGACGGACCGTGGTTCAGAGCAAAACCGGAAACCATTCAATGTCGGGCGGCGCGTTGCCGGTGGAGCTGGCGCGGCAGGCGGAGACCCTCGCCGAGCACGCCCGCCGCGAGGGGCTGGATTTCTATCCCACGATCTTCGAGCTCTGCGACACGGACCAGATGAACCAGATCGCCGCGTACGGAGGCTTTCCCCAGCGATACCCGCACTGGCGATTCGGCATGGAATACGAGCGCCTCCGCAAACAGCACACCTACGGACTGGGGAAAATCTACGAGATGGTCATCAACAACGATCCGTGCTACGCGTATCTCCTGCGCGACAGCGCGTTCGTCGACAAAAAGACCGTCATCGCCCACGTCTACGCCCACTGCGATTTCTTCAAGAACAACGTCTGGTTCGCGCAAACCAACCGCCGCATGATCGACGAAATGGCCAACCACGCCACCCGCGTCCGGCGGTACATCGAGCGCTACGGCCTCGAGGAGATGGAGAAGTTCATCGACATCTGCCATTCCCTCGAGAACCTCATTGATCCGCACTCCGTGTTCATCCGGCGCCACAAGGCGCGCGGCCAGAAGATCATCGAGAAACCCGTCCGCGAGAACGGACCGCATCGCGCCACACGCTTCCCCGCCAAAAGCTACATGGACCGCTACATCAATCCGCCCCAGGTCATGGCGGAGGAGGAGCGCGAGGCCCGCGAACAACGCGAACGCGAGCGGGACCGGCTGCCCGTTCGCCCCCTGCGCGACGTCCTGCTGTTTCTGCTCAACCACGCCCCCCTGCACGACTGGCAGGCCGACGTGCTGGCCATCATCCGCGAAGAGGCCTACTACTTCGCCCCCCAGGGCATGACCAAGATCATGAACGAAGGATGGGCCAGTTACTGGCACTCCACCATCATGACCAATTACGGCCTGCGCGCCGATGAGCTGATCACATACGCGGAACACCACGCCGGCACGCTGGCCACCGCGCCCGGCCGGCTCAATCCGTACAAACTGGGCATCGAGCTGTTCCGCGACATCGAACGCCGCTGGAACACCGGCCGCCACGGTCCGGAATACGAGCGATGCGAGGACATGCAGACCCGCCGCGAATGGGGGCGGGGCCGGGAGCCCCGGGGCCGCGTGGTCGGCCGCGGCTCGCCGGGACGCGAAAAGATCTTCGAGGTCCGCCGCATCTACAACGACGTGACGTTTCTCGACGAGTTCCTCACCCCGGAATTCGTCGACGAGCAGAAGCTGTATCACTACCGTTTTGATCCGGCCACCCGCCGCATGGTGGCGGTGGAACGGGATTTCGACAAGATCAAGCGGCAACTGCTCTTCATGCTGACCAACCACGCGCAGCCGTACATCTACGTGCTGGACGGCAACTACCGCAACCGCGGCGAGCTTTTCCTCGGGCACCGGCACATCGGCGTGGACCTGGACATCCAGTTCGCCGTCGAGACCCTCAAGAACCTTCACGCCATCTGGCGCCGGCCCGTCCACCTGCACGCCCGCATCGACGACGACCCCATCCTCTTCTCGTACGACGGCGAGAAATCCACCCAGCAGAAAGTGAACGAAACCGTCGTTCCGCCCGCCAACCCCCCGGACTGACCGACCCGGGCCCGGCCACCGCCGCCCGCGCCGCCGTCCCGCGTGGACGCAAGCCGCCGGAGCCATTACGATCTGTACGAACCGGCCTCCCGCCGGGAGGTCGCGGCGCCGGTAGCTCAGCCGGATAGAGCACCGGATTTCTAATCCGGCGGTCGGTGGTTCGAATCCACCCCGGCGCGTTTGTGCCGATCGGTACACCCGGGCGGGGCGCCCGTGCCGAACGGGATCCGCCCGCGACGCGTTCGGCCGCGGCGCCGCGGAAGTGCGGCCGGAAGTCTTGCGCTCCGCCCGAGGCCGAAAGGCCGTCCAACCGGCTTTCGTCGGGCGTTGGCGGAGCCCAGATTCGTGCTGCGTCAGGACATGCGGCCGAGCCCCCGGAATCACGCCGCACGCGATCCGAGGCATCGAGCCTTCGTGCGGGGACTCTCCCCTCGACGCAGGGAACAGGCATGATGTCCCCCGATTCACGATGAGCCGAACACACCGGTCCGGCAGGCCAAAGGGCGATGCGGAGAGGGCCTTCGCCCAAGAATCACGTGCAAGCTGGACAGGGAGCGGCCGTGTTGATAAACTGCCGGCATGTGGTATATTATCTTTCACTGGCAGGTGGGTAGGCGATGATCCAACGTCACGTTGTTGAACCGTTGCTCGCCGCCCTGCGCAGCGCGCCGGTCGTCCTCTTACACGGCGCACGGCAAACCGGCAAGAGCACGCTGGTGCGGTGGCTCGCGGAACACGGGCACAAGGCGACCTACTTCACGCTGGACGATGCGGCCCTCTTGTCCGCGGTGACGCGGGATGCCGACGCTTTCCTGCGGGCAACCACGGGCCCAATCGTCATCGACGAGGTTCAGCTTGCGCCGGACCTGTTCCGAGCGATCAAGATCGAGGTGGACCGCCGTCGCACACGCGGTCGGTTCATGCTCACCGGGTCAGCCAATGTGCTCTTGCTGCCCAAACTCGCGGAGTCGCTTGCGGGCCGGATGCAGATTCTGACGCTCTGGCCCTTCTCGCCGGGGGAACTGCTCGGCATTCGGGAAGACTTCGTCGATCGGCTTTTCGAAATCGAGGGTTTCACGAAGGTGCCAGTCCCGCAGGTCGCTCGTGCGGAACTGCTGGCCCGCATCGTCACCGGCGGGTATCCGGAGGTGTCGTTGGAGCTGGCCCCCGACCAACGGGCAGCCTGGTTCGGCTCGTACATTACGACGATCCTGCAACGTGACGTCCGGCAAATGGCTGATATCGCCGGGCTGACCGAATTGCCGCGCTTGTTGGCGCTGCTGGCGGCCCAGTCCGGCGGCCTGCTCAACATGGCCGAACTCTCCCGCGATGCGGCCATGTCCCAGGCCACCATCAAACGTTATCTGGCCCTCCTGCAGGCCACGCATCTGTACCAGCCCCTGACGGCCTGGGCGGGCAACGTCCGCAAGCGGCTCATTAAGGCTCCCAAGGTCTACCTGAACGACACCGGCTTGCTCGCATACCTCCTCGGCATCGACCAGGAGAACCTGGAAACTCCGGGCACGCACGTCGGGACCGTGCTGGAGGCTTTCGTTCATCAGGAGCTGCTCAAACAGATCACGTGGAGCCATACGCAACCGGCGCTGCACTACTACCGCACCGCCGCAAACCGCGAAGTGGATTTCGTGCTGCAGCGTCGCAACGGGCAGTTGATCGGCGTCGAAGTGAAAGCGGCGGTGAAGCTCACGACGGACGACGTGAAAGGCCTTGCGGACCTGGCCGCCACGGCCCGCAGGCGTTTTCGCGCAGGCGTGGTGCTGTATCAGGGCTCGACGGTGGTGCCATTCGGTGACCGGCTCTGGGCCGTGCCGCTGGCCGCCATGTTCGCTGCTGGCACCACTCGGCCATGAGTTCCAGGTAGGCGTCGTGGTCCTCGTTGCGGAAGAACGTCTGCAGCCGGCGATTCCCCCGCTGCATGACATGATGCGGATACCCAGGCACAACCACCCGCGCGATCCGAGGCATCGGGTCATCGCACGGGCACTCGCCCTTCGACGCAAGAAATGGGTATGGTCTCGCCCGATTTCCAGAGCTCGATCTGCACGTTCGACACGGGATTGCCCATGGCGTTCAGCACCGAGTCGGTAACGGTCTGCCCCAGGAGCGTATTTGTTCCGACTGCCAGCACTACCGCGCCCACGATCAACAAGGTTCGCTTCATCGTGTCCCTTCCCTGCGCGTGATCTTGGGTTGTCCGCCATCAAGCACAAAGCGCATCAAATCTCCAGAGACAGACGTAACGGTCTTTCCGTTCTTCAATTTCGTGACCGTCAAGTCCTCGACGTCAACATCCACCGTTTCATCCTCGTTCACGGTGAATGTCATCTGCGCGTTGGTCAGGTCGTAGCTCAGCAGCTCGCCGTCATCCGGTTCAGGTAACACTGTGAAGAAATACTCCGCATCTTCGGGCCCGACGAAGAACGATTGCATGCGCCCCCAGTCTCGGGCGACCGTAGCCGCGTAAAAGTCCTCAATCATCCGGCGGATCCTAGCCTCCTGCTCGCCGCTCAGCCGCGGTCTGGGCGGCGGAGGCGGTGCGGGCTCATGGATTCCGACAAGGTTCTTCAAATCGTACCAGTTACGGAAGACAGCATCCGCATCGGCGCACTGCTTCGATTCACTGATCTGCAGAGGACCGAACTCTTCCAGCAGTTCGGCGAGCAGGTCCTTGCGGTCGGCGACCCTGGCGAGGATGGCAAGCTCGTAGACCAAATAGCGCATCGCGTTATCCATGCTCCGGTTTACAGAGTCTAGTAGCCATTCAGCCCGCTTCACATCCTCTGCGTCGGCCGTTGATGCGAGTTCCGCGCATCGGCGCCGGACGGCGGCCAAGTGCGGCACCGCATCTTGCGCGGCCGAATACATCGGACGCCACGCCTCCTTCTCCCATGCGCCGTCAACCTTTCCCGCCAGATACGCGCCACGGTATTCCACCCGAGCCCATTGAGCCGACCATTCGACCAAATCACCCACCGCGAGACTACCAATCCGTGCGTCCTGAATCGTCATCCAGTCTTCTGGTCGTGGAAGAGCGGAACGGCAACGCTCCACCTCCTCTCGATAGCCCTCGCGGGCGGCCAGAATGCCTTCTGTTTCGGCTTTCTTTGCCAGACGATCGTACGGGTTCTCGGGACTGTGCTGGCGAGCCTCCTGAACCGCCCCTTGGTCAAGTGGAGCTTGTCCTCGGTCATTGGGAGTGCTCGCCGCGAGGCGACCGGGTTTGAGGGTACTGTCGCTGGGCGGGTCGTCGGTCTGTCGCCGGCAACCAGGCGCCACCAGAATCAGCACGGCCAGCGCCGCCCCTGCGGCGGGTAACCATCGATACTTGCAGATACTTACGTTTGAAGACATCACCAGATCTCCAGCGAAAACTCGACGGGCTGGATGCCGTTGACCGGGTTGGCGTCGGCATCCGTGAAATTGCCGATCTCGTCCCGAAGGTCTCGAAACAGAACGCCATAGCGTCCATCGCTCAGCGTGTTGAGCCCCGGGTCCTCCAGCTTTAGATGCTTGGCCTCCCGCGTGGTTCCCGTGACCGTGATACTTCCGGGTCCGGTAAACTCGGTTTCGTCCGGGGCGAGCCGGAGTCTGGTGGTGCCGACGACCCATTGCATCGAGAACCTGAACGCGTTGGCAGCCGGTCGCACGGGCAAGGTGACTTGGTGGCCGAACGCGGACCAGAAGCACCGATGGCCGGCGACGGCGTTGCTGGACATCGAGCCGCGGTTGCGAACGGTCAGCGGCCACACGCATCTCATGCGGCTACGAACGGCGTCACAAATGAAGCGAAAGGGGCGAGGAGCCGACGTAGCGTGATCATGGCGGCCGCTCGAAATTCAACTGACAACGGCATTGACCCAACTGAGTTGAGGTAGTGTCAACTCCTGTGTAAATTGCCTCGGGGCATCCTGCCATGAATCACGCCACCTTCGATTGCTTCGACTTCGGCGACATCGGCAACGGCACCGTCGGGCACAGATGCGCCGACCGCAAA
>JBPOIK010000208.1:0-24935 GCA_052034525.1 Planctomycetota bacterium | reverse complement strand
ATCCACGTAGTTCACCCGAGGATTCGGACCTGCCCCCGTTCCTCCACGTGCGCGACGTCATCGCCCGATCTGTTCCCGTTCCCGCGTCCTGATCCCCCTCACTCGCTCCCCGTCCACTCACACCGACCAAATTGTCCCGGTGCACCCGACCGAGCGCTTAGGGATGGGCGACCTCGGTGAAGTCGTCCTTGTTGGCATTCAGCGTACCCCGGCGGAACCGCCGCAGCCGGTTCTGGTGGTCGTAGTCGTAGAACTCGCTCCGCGTCGAGTTGACCAGATCCTCCTTATAGACCCGGTTGCCCACCGCATCGTAGCCGTAGCCCAGCTCGTAGATCGGGTTGCCGGAGACGGCGTGCTTCAGGTGGGTCAGCAACGCCGGTCTATCCACAAGCCTTGGACACGACAACTTGCTGCGGGAGAATGTTGCCATTGCTGTCAATGCGCAATAGCACGATGTATACGGCGTTTTTTTCGGCTACCCAGATCTCTGCCACAAGCCTGGATGATGTGAGCCGCCCCAGATACCCCAGGCTTGGCGTGCCCGGCAGCGCCAAGGCCGACCACCCGATGCGTCCCTGCAACTGGTCGTGCTCCATCGGCTCGCTCCAGCGCATCAGGTAGACATAGTGCTTTCCACACTCCGGACTTGGCGTCATGTCAACGAGCCAAAGCAAGGCACGCACCTGCACGGGCCGCAACGTGGCGCAAAGGGCGATGCAAACGCCAAGGAATACAACTACGACGAACGCAAATCGGGTGCGCCAACGGCCGCGCTTCGGTGGATGGCAGCCCATTTGAGGCCGATCTGTCATCCGGGTCCCTTCCAGTCAACTGGTATCCCTTTGTTGCCCGACCAGGCGTCTGGCTTCTCCTCTGAGCACGGCAGACTGATCGGTTTGTTCCCCGCGTATGTCCCGCCGGCCTTCATTCCATCGCTTGGCTTGATCGCGATCCCGTCACTCGGTTGCACACCCTTCCCTGGCATTGGTGGTCCATTTGGAGGTGCCATTGTTGCACTTATGTAGATTCCATTGCCAAGGTAGATCCCAACGTGCCCCAGTCCTCCCTCATAGAGCAGCGCGATGATCTCGCCTATCGTCAGTTCGGCTTCACTCTTCTTGCCATTGTACTCGAGTAACCGTTCACACCCTGATAGGCAAGAGCAAAGGGGCGGGGTGTCGTTGCAAGTGAGCGTAGATGGCGTCGCGCAGGCAGACGAACGGGGTCGGTCCGAATCCTCGGGCGATCTTCGGAGATCAAGAGAAAGCCGGCTGCGAGAGAATTATAGAGAGGGAGTGAGGGGAGCTGGCTTCTTCCCCCGGCTCAAGCCGGGGGCACTGACGGGCCGGCTGAAGCCGGCCGGAGCGCCCGGCCCGGAGAATCAATCTGCGGTTGCAGCGCCTGGGCCGAAGAACCAAACCCCGGCCGCGGCGGCCGGCTCGGACGACTGAGTTCCGGTCGGAGCGGCCAGCTTGGACAATCAGACCCCGACCGGCGCGGCCGGTCCGGAGAATCAAACCCCGGGCGAGCGGCCCAGGCGTTTGACCCAGTCGGTCAGGGTGTGATAGTTCAGGCGGCGTCTCCGGCAGTACTCCGCCCGGCTCAAGCCGCTCACCTTCAACGCCGCCACCACTCGATGCCAGCAGCCCGCACGATCCGGCATGCCGCACCACCAGCAGGCACGTCAGGCCAAACCCCCACCCCCCGCCGCCAGATACAATTCACCGCGCGCTTGCTGTCGAATGGCTCGCGGCCTAGCGGTCGATCTCGGTCGGCACCTCCATCGGCTGCGGATCCAGCGGCGGCTCTTCGGTGACCGACGTGATCTCATAGGCATGTTGCGGCACGGTGCTGATATACCGAGGACGCAGGTAGACGTGCGCCCAGTTGTACGGGGGGATCATGATGTGCCACATCACGCTCATCTCCCACTCGTCGCTGAAGAACAGGTAGTGCGTCACCACTAGAATGTGCGGCTTGACGATGGTGGGCGTCCATTCCGTGTCGGTCGTGATCCCGAACTCGGGGTGCTCCCGCTCCAGCCAGGGAATGAACAGGTCGCGCATCTGTGTGGCGTATTCTTCGACCGTATCCTCGCCGGGCAGCACGCTAATGCTCACGTCCTGCGTCTGCGTGATGCCGCTCCGCCCGCCCGCGATGGACACCCGCACCTCCAGTCCCTCGCCGAACGGCAGATCGTCCGTTCCTTCCGGCAGCCCGTCCCAGTCTTGTGGAAATGTCACCGCCGGAACCACCGTGATTTCACACACTTCGCCGGGCCGGATCGTCTGGGGCTCCACCGTCACGGCTGCGTCGTTGGCCGTCGCCGATATCCGGACGGGCTCGTCCGATTCTCGCCCATCCTCGTTCGCCACGGTGGCCAGCAGGACGCAAACCTGTCCGTTGATGGCGTCGTTCATCTTCCGGGGAACGACGGTCAGGGAAAAGGCGACCGGTTCTTCCTGGGCATAACAGGCGTTCAGCCCGGCCTGCGTGTCGATATCCGGAAAGCTGTAGAGGATGGGCGTGCAGGTTCCCTCGATAATGTCGTGTCGGACGCACGGGTGTTGCGATCCGACGATCAACCCCTCGGCCTGCACCCAGGACAGAGGGGGGTTCAAACCCTCTCCGATGGTGAGCGTTCGGCCGGTGGCGGCGCCGCCGGTGCCGGCATTTGTCGGCGTGAAGTCAAAGACGACTTCGACCGGGTGATTGGTGCAGTTGAGGGCGCCGTCCGGAGCGGGCTCAACGGACACGATGGTCGCCATGCCGGGCGTGTCCGCATACTTGCAGGGACCGCCGACCATGGGGGGACGACAAGTCGGAATCACCAGCAGGAGCAGGGCCCCGCACACGTTCAGAGGCTGCATGGTTGTTCTCCTGGGCATGTTGCACGCGCTGCCACACGCAATGTTCCCGGAGACGCGCAGCCTGCGCTTTCCGGCTGCCGGCAGACCGCATTCTGCGGATGCGATTCCGTCGCCCCGGGCGCCAGAAACCCTAAGAGCGCGCCAGGTGTCTCGCAACCGGAACCCTGCAAAATCGTACAAATGGCGGCGGTCCAGCGCGCGGCATAGGTATTCCATTCCGCGGTGAAACGGAACGCGTGCGCGATCGACACAACCCCTCGATCGGTTCTTCAGGGCAGACCCCCTCGGCCGTCCGGCCGATCCCAGGCTGGGTGGCCGCCAAACGATAGTCGATTCGGGAAAGACTGGGGCGGGACGGGGATTGCACGGAATCCGCTATTATACAAAAGGTTACCACTGATTCTGCGGTTTCATCAAGAGAACCGACTCTCCGAACATTGGCCGAACTTGTGGAGTCCGGTACGCTGTTCGACCGCTGCGGCGGCGCAAGAGGGGCCGCCCGCAAATCGAGATGCGGGTCGAAAGAAGGAGAAGAAACATGACCAAGACGGTGATGCAGTACGGGCTGATGGCGGCGTTGGGCGCGGGGGTGCTGGCGGCGGCGCAGAGTGTGGCGGAAGAGAAAGAACAATCGCCGACGCCCGGTGTGAGGAATATCATGGATCGATGGGCGGAACTGAACACGCCCGGGCCGCCGCACGAGCGATTCAAACAGATCGCCGGCAAATGGAACGCCGAATCGAAGATGTGGTTCGGACCGGGCGACCCCATGGTCAGCCCGGGTGTCAGCACGGTGGAGCTTGTCTTCGACGGGCGGTATCTCAAGCAGCATTTCCGCTGCCTGAGCGCGGAAATACCGTTCGAGGGCCTCCAGTTGATGGGGTATGACAACATCCGGAAGAAGTATGTCTCGATCTGGATCGACAGTGTGTCCACCGGCATCACCCTGATGGAGGGAACATACGACGAGGCGACCGAGACGCTGACCATGACGGGGCAGACGGACGATCCGACCACGGGGCCGACGAAGATGCGCAGCGTCACGCGTGAGATATCCAAAGACCGGTGCGTCATGGAAATGTATCAGGCCGGCCCTGACGGACAAGAGCAGAAATGCATGGAAGTGATCTACACGCGCGAGTCCTGATCGCGCTGAACCCGCCTGCACGCCGGCGCAGGCCTGTTGACGGAGAGAAATGCCGTGACACCCAAAGACGTGATCCGAAACACGATCAACATGGCCCATCATGTGCTGACCGCCTACGTCAGCGACATGTCGGACGCGGACCTGCTGGTCCGATCCACCCCCGAGGCGAACCATACGGCCTGGCAGCTCGGACATCTCATTGTCTCCGAGAACCAGATGATCCGGGAGGCCGGCTACGCGATGCCGGACCTGCCGGACGGCTTCGCGGAGTCGTACACAGCGCAGACCTCCGGCGGTGACGATCCGGCCCGGTTCCACACGAAAGAGCAGTATCTTTCGTGGCGATCCCGGCAGCGCGCCGCCACGCTGGCCGCCCTGGAGTCGATTCCGGATTCGGATCTGGACAAGCCTTCGCCCGAGGGAATCCGCGGCTTCGCGCCGACGCTCGGGGCGATGTTCAACGCGGTCGGCCTGCACGATCTGATGCACGCGGCCCAGTTCGCACCCATACGGCGCAAACTCGGCAAGCCAATCGTGATCTGACGGACTCCGGCTCAAGACGGACGGACAAGCCGGTCCCGCGGGGCGAGACCGGCTCTCTGCGCGCGCCCGGACGGCGCCGCCCGCGGGCATCGAGCGGGCGCGAGGCGCCTCAGGCCTGTTCCTCGTCGAGGGGCAGGCCGTGGCCGGGTTTGTTGGCGTAGAGCAGCCAGTAGGTTACCGGGATCACGAACAGCGTGAACGCGGTGGACGCGAACAGTCCGAAGATCAATGCCCAGGCCAGCCCGGAAAAGACCGGGTCGATGGTGATGGGAAGGGCCGAGAGCATGGCGGTGCCCGTCGTCAACAGGATGGGCCGCAGCCGCACCACGCGGCTTTCCATGATGGCATCAAAAAGCGATCGTCCGCGGCGCAGCGACAGGTGGATGAAGTCCACCAGGATGATGGAATCCCGCGTGACGATGCCGGCCAGAGCGATCATGCCGATCATGCCGGTGGCGGTGAAGAAGATGGGATCCTGGTAGCCGCCGACCGTGCCGCCGGCAACAACATTCAGCAGCCAGAACCCGGGCATGATGCCCAGGATGGTCAGCGGAATGGCCATCATGACGACCGCGGGAATG
The DNA here is from genome assembly GCA_052034525.1 of Planctomycetota bacterium. GTDB lineage: Bacteria > Planctomycetota > Phycisphaerae > UBA1845 > UBA1845 > JAFGJQ01. The sequence goes on along the minus strand of JBPOIK010000208.1, from coordinate 19,794 downwards.
ACAAACGAGCGGGTCTGCCCGACAAGCAGAATGTAGATGCCCACCAGGGCGGCCAGGAACGCAAGCCCCAGATCGCGGAACACGTCCAGCGTGATTTTCCATTCCCCCTCGCCGGCGAAATCCACGCGGATGCCCGCCGGGAGCGACCAGCCGATCCCTCCCCCGTTGGCGAAGAAGGTCCGCCCGGCCACCGGGCGCGGCGGAGCGTCGGTCACGTGCCCGTCGGGCTGTTGAGGATCCGCGTGCTGGTCGGCCTGAACGTCCACCACCACGTCGGCCGGAGGCCGCCCGGCCGTCTCGGCGAACACATACACCACGGGAACCAGGTTTTTGTGGTAGATGGTCTGGTCGACGGTGCGCTTCTGCCACTGCCCCAGTTCGGCCAGCGGCACCATCGCTCCGCCGCGCGCGCGGACATGGATTCGCGCCAGATCGGTGGCGCCGGATCGGTCCGGGCGCGGCAGGCGCAGCACGATTTCGAGCGGGTTCCGTTCCGCCGGCTCCCGAATGGTCCCGACCGTCGCGCCGCCCAGGGCCGTCTGCAGCGTGGCGGCGATCTGTTCCACGTCGACCCCGTTGAGTGCGGCCTTTTCGCGGTCCGTGACGAAGACGAGCTTCTGCCATTCGGCCTCGGCCGAACCATCCACGTCCACCACTCCCGGCTCGGCCTCCAGGCGTCTGCGGACGATCTCCGCGCCGGCGATCAGTTCGTCGTAGCTCTGGTCCGGCCGGCCGTAGACCTCGGCCACGATGCTGGCCAGCACGGGCGGACCGGGCGGCAGCTCGACCACGGAAAGCGTGGCGTGGTGCTCCCGGGCGATGCGCGTCAGTTCGTCTCGCAGCCGCAGCGTCAGCGCGTGGCTGTTCTGCGATCGGCCAACCTTGTCGACCAGATTCAGCCGGATGTCCGCGACGTTGGGGCCCTGCCGCAGGTAATAGTGCCGGACCAGGCCGTTGAAATCCATGGGCGAGGCCACGCCGACGTACGCGGTGTAGTCGATGACCTCCGGCACCTGCTGCAGAAAGGCCTCGAACTGGCGGACGGCCGCATCGGATCGCTCCAGCGTAGTGCCTTCGTCGAAGTCGAGCACCAGGAGCACTTCATTCTTGTTGTCAAACGGCAGCATTTTCAGCGGCACGTGTCGCGTGGCGGCCAGGCCGGCGGCCCCCGCCGTCAGCAGCGCCATGACGCCGAGAAAACCCCAGGCCACCTTCCGCGAAAGCAGCAGCGGCGCCATCAGCGCGTAAAAGATCCGGTACAAGGTGGTCTGCTTCACGCCGGAAATGTCATGCGGATCCGTCACGACCGGAGCGGCATCGCCCCCCGTGAAGTGCTTGTGGAGCAGGTGATAGGTCAGCCACGGCGTGATGGTGAACGCCACGACCATCGACATGATCATGGCGACCGGAACGTTCAATGCCATCGGCCGCATGTAGGGGCCCATCATGCCGGTGATGAAAAACATCGGCAGAAACGAGACGATGACCGCCAGGGTGGCCGTAATCAGCGGCGGGCGTATCTCCGCCACCGCCTCCAGCACGATGGCCCGGGTGGCCCGCTTGTGCATCACGAAGTGCCGGACGATGTTCTCCACGTCCACGATGGGATCGTCGACCAGCAGACCCAGCGACAGGATAAGGGCGAAAAGCGTCACCCGGTTGATCGTATAGCCGAACAGCAGGTTCACCGCGAGCGTGAGCCCGAAGACCACCGGGATCGCCACCGCCACGATGATCGCCTCGCGCCAGCCCAGGCTGAGCGTCAGCAGGGCGACGACAATGAACACGGCCACCGCCAGGGCGTCGATGAGCTCGCTGACTTTGTCCTGGGCGGTCAGGCCGGCATTGCGGGAAATGACCACGTCCACGTCGTCGGGCACGATCTGGCGGCGGAGCTCCGCCGCCGCTTCGAGAATGTCGTCGGAGACCCAGACGGCGTTCGTGCCCTTTTTCTTGGCCAGGGAGATGGTGACCGCCGGCTGGCCGCCCGGATTGGGGCCCGACGCATGCGTCCGGACCCCGCCGATCACGGTGCCGGGGAAGCGCGGCTCCGTCTCGAAGCCGCGGGCGGGGCCCCAGCCGTGGCGAACGTAGTTGTCGGCCTCGGCCGGTCCGTCCGTCACCGTGGCCACGTCGGTCAGGAACACCGGTCGATCGTCGGCGACGCCCACGACCAGCTCGCGCAGCTCGTCCGGCCGGGCCAGAGCGACACCGGCCTCGACGCGGATCATCTCGTCGTTGCGCGCGAATTCGCCCGCGGCCGCGGTGACATTGACGCCCCGGATGGCCCGCTGCACCTCCAGGGGGGACACGTTGTAGGCCTGGAGGCGATCCACGTCGAGATACACGTATACGGTACGCGGCGGGCCGCCGACCACGTCGGTCCGCGAAATGTCCGTCACGGCCGAGAGTCGCTCGACCATTTCCTCGCCCAGCCGCCGCAGCGTGTATTCGTCCGCCGTCGAGCTGGTCAGCGTGAGCGTCACGATGGGAACGTCATCAATCTCGACGGGCTTGACCACCCAGCCGGTGACCCCGGGCGGCACGATGTCCAGGTGCTCGTCGATCCGCTTGTAGAGCTTGACCAGGCTTCGCTCGCGGTCTTCGCCCACGTAATAGCGCACGGTGATGATCGCCTGGTTTTCAAAAGACATGGAATAAACGTATTCCACGCCGTCGATCTCGTAGAGCAGCTTCTCCAGCGGGGTCGCCACCAGTTGCTCCACCTCGCGGGCGGAGTGGCCGGGGAACGACACGAACACGTCGGCCATGGGCACCACAATCTGCGGTTCTTCCTCCCGCGGCGTCACGAACAGCGCGGTGGCGCCCAGGGCCGTTGCCAGCAGAACCAGAACAAGGGACAGGTTGGAGTGGAGAAAGCTGCGGACGATCGAATTGACGAATCCGTGCGCCTCGATGGCTGGATCATGCGTGGGGTTCATGGCTCTTTCCGCTGTGGACCGGGGGTTGCAACTCAAGCCGCGCCGTGGCGGTCAGCCCGGCAGCGCGACTTTTTCGCCGGCCCGAAGACCGGCCAGCACCTGGACGTCCCCGTCGATGGGCTCTCCCAGTTGCACAATACGCCGTTGGAGCGTGCCGCCCGCCGGATCCACGACGTCCACCAGATCCAGCTGGCCGACGCGACGGACGGCGTTTCCGGGCACAACCAGCACGTCCTGGTCGTCCAGCGGGATCAGCAGCCGCCCGAACATCCCGGAATAGATTCCCGGGGGGCACGGCCCGGTGACCTTGACCGAGAAGCTCCGGCTGGTCGTTTCGGCCTCGGGCACGATTTCACTGATCCGTCCCGTGCACTGCCGGTCCAGGGCCTCGATGCGGACCTCAATGTCCTGGCCGACGGCCAGCCGATGCGTCAGCGCCTCGCGCACTCGCGCCACGAGCTGCATGCGCGTCGGGTCGTAGAGGTTCAGCAGCACCTGCCCGGGCTGGGCGGTGTCACCGGCCTCCACCCGCTTGTCGATCACCGTGCCGTCGATCGGCGAGCGGATGGTGGCGTATTCGAGAATGGTCTGGGCCTCCGTGCGCGCCTGTTCCACGCGGATGAGGTCGGCTTGCGCCGCTTTCAAGGCCGCCTGGACCCGTTCAAACTCGATCGGGGCAGACTGGTTCAGCTTCTTGAGATTCTCCACCCGATCGAACTCGACCTGCGCCTGGTCCCGGGCGGCCGTCGCCGCGGCAACCGCCGCCTCCGCCTGCTGCAGGCGGGCCGTGAGATCGGCGTCATCGAGGCGAACCAGAATGTCGTCCTTGTGCACCGCCTGGCCGGCCTGTACGCGGACCTCCACCACTCGCGCCAGCAGTTTCGACGCCACGGCCGCCTCATGCACCGCGCGAATGGTCCCGACGGCCGACTCGATGTTCGGTCGGCGGACGGCCCGAACCTCGACCACCGATCGGCCGCCGAGCGGCCGCGGAGGCGGAGCGGACGACACCGACGAATCGATTTTCGGCCGGAACACGCCGGCCAGCCACAGCATCAGCAGCACGCCCACCACGGTGAACGCCGTTCCCGCCGCCACCAGCCGCAGGCGGCGGGAAACGGCACGAGGTTGAGAAGTCTTGGTCATGCGATTGCCTCCCGATGGCTCGACGGCATTATGTCCGACGTGCCATCCGGCGTCTATTGCATTTCCGGAGGGCCGGCGGATCGAGCGACGAACCTCAGTTCGCCGACGTTTTCCTCGGCGCGTCCGCCCGGTCGCATATGGGGATTCGAGGCGGTAGGATACCCCGCCGAACTGATGCGCGGCCGGTCGTGCGGGCGGTGAGGAAGACGGGGCGATGTCCAGATCGGTGGCCATACGGGCGACCAAGGTGGCGATCGGGGCCAACTTGTTTCTGCTGGCCCTGAAGGCCAGCGCCACCAATCTGTCCGACAGCCTGACCATCTTCTCCGAAACGTTGAATTCGCTGGCCGACGTGGTGTCGTCCGTGGTGGTGTTGATCTGCGTGCGCTGGGCATGGAAGCACCCGGACGAAAGCCACCCCTTTGGACACCGGCGGGCCGAGCCGATCGCGGGCCTGGTGGTGGCGATATTCGCGGGGATCCTGGGCTTTGAAGTCTGCAAAACCGCCGTCGTGAGTCTTTTTCAGGGCCGCGTGCCGGACCGGATCGGGCCGTATCCCATCGTGGCCCTCTGCATCACGGCGTGTCTCAAGGCGGGTCTGGCGGTCTACTTCCACCGTCGCGGACGATCTCTGGACAGTCCGGCGCTTCGAGCGACGGCCGTCGACTGCCGCAACGATGTCTTCGTGGCGCTGCAGGGCCTGGTGGCCGTGGTCGTGGCCGAGTTCCGGTTGCCCCTTCTGGACACGGTGGCCGCACTGTTGGTCGGCATGTACATTCTCTACTGCGGCCACCACATCGGGATGGAGAACATCCACTACCTGATGGGTCGCGCGCCCGACGCGGCGCTGCTCGAGCGGATCCGGTCCGCGGCCCGGGACGTGCCCGGCGTGGTGTCGGTCGGGGACGTGAAGGGGCACTACGTAGGTACGTTCGTTCACGTAGAGCTGACGGCGCGCGTGGACGGCGATCTGCCCACCACGCAATCCCACGATGTATGCGAGTCTGTCCGGGCCGCGGTCGAGGCGATCGACGCGGTGGACCGGGCATTCATTCACATATCGCCGGCCCGCCGAGCGAGCGACGCGCCGAAGGTCCCGCCTCTTCCGCCGGATAACGCCGGTTGATGACCGAGCAGGAACCCGCCCTGGCCGGCGTCGTTACCGCCAGTCTACGACCATCCGGTCACCGCTGCCGTTGCGGATCGGGGGCAGGCGTCTCGGCGCTTTGCCCGGTGGCGTGTTCGGCGAGGACGCGGCGCACGTCCGCGATTTCCACGCCATAGGCCTGCTTCAGGCGACCCAGCCGCTCATCTCCGGACACCTCCGCCGGCAGGCCGAGCCGTTCCTTGAGCTGGTCCACGCGCAGGCCGGCGCTGTCGGCCGCTTCCCGCAGCGTCATCGAGCCTCGCACGGACGATCCGTTCTGCCGGTGCGTCTCGTGGCCGTGATCGCCGTGGGCCGCTCGACCCGCCCTGCCGGCCTCCCCCAACGTCCGCACGTTTGCGCCCGCCAGCAGCAGGAAACCGCCGATCAGCAGCACGACGACCGCGAGGAACCCGGCACCGTACAGATTCAACCGCAGCGGACGGGCGGGACCTTTCTGGTTGGAGCGCCCCAGCACGTGGCGAACCGTGGCGCAGACCCATCGCCAGTGCAGCGCCACGTGCAAGACCATCAACCCGCCAAGAGCGACGGCCAGCCAGAAGTGCACGTCGCCCCAGCCGTGCCGGTTGAGGCCCCAGAGGACCAATCCGCCGCTGCCGCCGTGTCCTCCGCTGCCCGCCGGGAGCGTGTAGCGCACGACCAGCCCTGTGGCGATCAGCGCAAGCATCACAAGAGCCGCAAGAACGTCGATCAGCAGGTTCCATTCGTTTCGGCGCACGCCACACCTCCGATTCACGAGCAAACCCCGCGGAACGGCCGATTCACCGGTCCGCCACGCGCCCCTGAAAAAGACTTGCGATGGCCTCTTCTGGGGAGCCTTGCCGCTCAGGATACCCGCAAGAACCGCCGGCACCAGCCACGGCAACAGTGGACGCCGTTCAGGAACCGGATTTCGAAGACCGTCCGTCGCGGGAGGCGACCCCGCCAGCAGCGCCGGGCTCGCGGGACGGTGGAGTGCCCTCTGGCCGATCTGCGGGTTCCGGGTCGTGGCCGACCGCCGGTTCGGAGGGAAACGGCGCCTCATCCGTCCTCGCCACCGGGTGGAGAACCGAAGCCAGCACGCCGACCAGCAGAATGACGGCGATGACACATAGCGACAGCCAGGTCGGCACCGGATAGTGGTGCGACAGCAGCATCTTGACGCCCACGAAGGCCAGCAGGACCACCAGGCTCGGTTTGAGGTAGCGGAACCTGCCCATCATGTCGGCTACGGCGAAATAGAGCGAACGCAGGCCCAGGATCGCGAACACGTTTGAGGTAAACACCAGAAACGGATCCCTCGTCACGGCGAAGATCGCGGGGATGGAATCCACCGCGAACACCACGTCCATGCTCTCCACGACCAGCAGAACCAGAAATAACGGCGTTATGACGCGGCGGCCGTCGACGCGGGTGAAGAACGCCCCGCCGTCCAGGCGATCGCTGACCGGGAACAGCCGGCGCGCCAGCCGGATGACCGGATTCCGCCGCAGATCCATGGTTTCGTGCTGAACAAACAGGAGTCTGGCCGCGGTCACCAGCAGGAAGGCGCCGAACACGTAGATAATCCAGTCGAAGCGCCGGATCAGGGCGGTGCCCGCGGCGATCATCGCCCCGCGCATCACCAGCGCGCCGAGAATGCCCCAGAAGAGCACCCGGTGCTGGTAGAGAGCCGGCACGCCGAAATACGTGAAGACCAGCGCGATGACGAAAATATTGTCCAGGCTGAGCGACTTTTCGATCACGTAGCCGACGAAAAACTGGAGTGCCGCCTCGCGCCCGGATGTCAGATGGCCGATCTCACGGCCGATTCCCAGCCAGTGATGGGTGTACAGGAAATACACCCCGACGTTGAAGAACAGGGCCAGCACCACCCAGAAAGCGGTCCAGGCCAAGGCTTCGCGCGCCCGGATCACGTGCTGCCTGTGATGGAACACCCCCAGGTCCAGGGCCAGCATGACCAGGACCGCGATCACAAAGCCAATCCAGATGCAGATTTCCATATTCACCCTGCCCCGCGGCGACGACGCCGGGCTGCCATCGGCCCGAGCCGTCCGCGCGACTCCGAATCGTCAGATCAGCCCGATCGCCACGATGGGGACCCCCGGAAACGCCACGGACGTGTCCGAATGGCCCAGCACGATGCCGGCCGCCGGGGCCGTGATGGTCTCCAGAAGCTTGCCAAAAGCGTTATACGTCCGGGCCACGGGGTATTCGGCCGAAATCACGTCTCCCGGACGCACCATAAACCGGATGATGCCGCTGGTCGAGCTGATGACCTGATCCGAATATGGCAGGAATCGACCGCGGCATTCACGCGGCAGGGGGTAGGCGAAGGGCTCGGGGTCCGGCTCGACCATCTTCAGCGCGGCCAGGGTGTTCCAGATCGCGCGGACGCCGAAACGCACGTTCATCTCGTTGACCACGTACGCCTCGCCCAGCTCCAGCGTCAGGGCCGGCACGCCGTGCAGCAGCAGGCTGCCGGAGAGAGTTCGCGGGGACAGCAGCGCGTCCGGAGACTTGGGCGACTCGGCGATGAGCAACAGACCGGTGACCCGTGCGTACGCCTTGGCCTTCGCAAAGGCCTCCTTGTGCGCCGGGCCCGGCGGAGGGTCCAGCACGGCGTAGGGAATGCTGCTCCGCCAGTCGTTGTGCAGATCGAGCACCAGGGCCGGACGGGTTTGCGTGATCTCCTGAAAAATCCGATGGGCAATCCGCTGGGCGAGCGACCCGTTGGGATTCCCCGGAAACGCCCGGTTCAGATCCTCCCCGCTGAACGCCACCTGCCGTGACGACATCTCGAACCCCAGCGGGTTCATGAGCGGGAAGGCGCTCACTTCGCCGCACAGCAGCCGACCTCGACGCAGCCGCTTGAAAACCTCCTGAATAATGACCATGCCGCCGACTTCGTCGCCATGACCACAGGCGGTCAGCCAGATGGTCGGGCCCGGCTGGGCGGCCCGGGCACGCATGACGGCCAGTCGGCGTCGTGACAGATCGGACCCCGTGAGAATGCGGATGAAGGAATAGCGGACCGTCGGTTTCTGCCGGGAGGCCGATGGCTGGACCGGCGCCGGCCTGGCGGGGCCGGGCTCGTCTGGACGGTCGGTCTCCATGGTCAGTCCTCGTCGACCGAGCGCCCGCGCCGCCCGGGCCGGTCCTGGGCCATCTCGTATTCGATGCGACCGAGCTCGCGCAGCAGCTCCGCTTCGTGCTGGGCGCGATCGGCGCCTTGCGTGGAACCTTCTCCGGCCGCCAGAGCCTGGAGTTCGCGTTCGATTTCCAGGCAACGACGTTCCAACTGGCATCGCCTCTGTGGCGTCATCCTCAGATCATCCGGTTTCCGGCATCCGGCCGTCAGGCGGATGCCGAAACGGCCGCGTGGGCGGAAATTCTCTCCTGGGCGGACTCCAGAATCAACCGCAGAACGTCCGCGTAGCGCAGCCCCTCAAACGCCGCCATCAGGTTGAACTTGCCGTCCCAGCACCAGCCGGGGTTCGGATTCACCTCCAGCAGTTTCAACCGGCCGCTCGCGTCTGTCCGGTAATCGAACCGGGCATAGTCGCGGCAACCGCAACGCTCGAACAAGGCGTTCGAGTAATCATACAATTGCCGCTGCAACTCCTCGTCCAGAGACGCCTCGACATACCGGATCTGCGTCCAGTACGGCGATTGAGGGTGCCACTTGGATTCGTACCCCAGAATTCGCGGCAGGCCCGGGTCCAGCCCGGAATAGTCCACCAGAAGCGGCGGCAGGACCTTGTACGACAGGCCGGGGTTTCCGATGATGCCGATCGAGTACTCCGGACCGCTGAGAAACTCCTGCACGAGAATGGGCAGGCGACCGTAGGTCGCACGGACCCAGTCGATGTAGTTCAGCAGCTCCGTCGTGTCGCGGACAACGGCGTCCTTCGTGATGCCGATGCTGCTGTCGCCGTAGTTGGGCTTCACGATGGCCGGGAACGTCGCCGGCAGCGTCGCCGCCGTGTCGTCCGGGCCCAGGTACGATTCCATCGGCACCGGGATGTCCAGCGACTCGGCGATCCCGCGGACCATGCTCTTGTTGTAGCAGACGCCCAGGCAGGCCGGCCCCGCGCCCGTGTACGGCACGTTCAGCATTTCCAGGATGGCCGGCACGTGCAGCTCCATGAACGGATCATTGCGGTAGCCTTCGTCGCACAGGTTGAACACGAAGGGCGGCGGGTTCGTCACGAGCGTCTTGAGCAGGTTCAGGTGATTGTCCAGGTAGGTGAACTCGTACCCCTCCAGCTCCGCCAGACCCTGCTTGAGCCGTTCAATCGTGTCAAAATCCTCCGCATTGAACTTGCCGTCGACCTTCACCGTGTCGGGCAGGGACGGGTCGCCCAGAAGCACGGTGACCTTCGGGTACGGCGGCGCGGCCCGTGCGGGCCGGGAGACCGTCTTCTTGGGGGCCTGGCCCGTGATGACCAGTCGGTGCGCCATCATGCCCAGGTCCTGTCCACGGGACGAATCCGCCTGCATGGTTCCGTGAACGCGGACCAACTGGTATCCCACCCGCTCCAGCAGCTCGGAGAGCTGGGCGTCCGTATACAGACGCTCCGCGTAGAACTGGTCGGCAATCACCCCTCGCTCGGCGTGCACGATCACCTCGCGCGACACAATCCGCTCGCCTTCCCGCGATAGCGATCGCTCGCGGCAGACGAAGTGGCTCTGGTCAATCCATTCCCACGACCGCGACTCGAAGTGGTTCCGAAGCCAGGCGCCGTTGGCCACGTCCAGCACCAGGATGCCGTTCGGCGCCAGCAGACGCGCCACATTCCGAAGAACGGCCTCGTCGTCGCTCTTCTGCTCGAAGTAGCCGAACGAATTGCCCAGGATCGTCACGCAATGGAAGGGCGGTCCCTTTATGCGGAACTTGCGGGCGTCCCCCTCATGGAACGAGACCGCCAGCCCCTCGGCCTTCGCCCGCTTCCGGGCCAGACGGATGAGATAGCGCGACCGGTCCACGCCCGTCACGCAGCGGAAGCCGCGGCGGGCAAACTCCAGAGAATGCCGACCCTGCCCGCAACACAGGTCCAGAATCCGATCGTTGGGCCCCAGCATCGCCGCCTGGATGACCGTCTCGACCTCTCGCCGGGTATTCTCGGCGTTTTCCACCACGTCGCCGTCGGTCTTGAGATACAGGGAATTGAACAGCGTCCGCCACCAGTCGGATGGCAGATGCCGTTCCAGATCCGGAACCGGGCCCAGGGTTCTGGGCGCAACGGGCTGCCCGTTTGTTGCGCCGGGCTTCGCGCAAGTCACGTTTGCCGTAGCCACTGTCTGCGAGTCCTTTTCGCTGCGACGCTCTGGCGAGCGCCGGAAGTCCTCCGGACGAATCCCGCGACGGGCCGGCCGCCGGCGGCGCTGCGCACTGCCGGACCTGCCGTCCGCCGCCCGAGCTCACGATACCGCGATGGCGCCGTCATGAGAAAAAACCGGATCACTCGTCGTGGCAGGTGAGAATCTCAACCTTGTATCCGTTCGGGTCAAACACGAACGTCTGGTAACACCCGTCGAACAACCGCGGCCGGGTGGCCGGGATGTTGCGAGTCCGCGCCCGTTCGTAGATCGTTCGCACGTCATTCCGCGTGGGAACCTCCAGGGCCAGGTGGTCCATGCCGGCCAACGGCGTGCCGGATGGCAGTCCTTCGGCCAGAACCAGCCCGAACCGCTCGGCCGGCCCGCCCTCGCTGACGCACTGGCAGACCTTGTCGCTGGGCGGATCGGCGGGAACCTGCCGCAGCCCGAGCAACTCCGTGTAGAACCGGGCGCTCTCCTCCAGGTTGCGCACCCGGAGCTCCACGTGACTGATCCGAACCAGGCAGATGCCCGGACCGAACGGCTCGACCGCGGATCGGCGTCTCTCCATGCGCACCACTATTCCGCGCCAGACTGAGCCGGCGATGAAATAGACATGAATTTCCTTTAATCTGTCATCCGGTGGACGGAAGCCCGCCGGTTGCCGGACCCGCCCCCGGATCGGTAGACTCCCGCACACCGGCGGATCAGGGCTGTGCCGATCGCGCGGGCGCGCGCCGCCCCGCCGGCCATCACCGCGGATGTATACCCGTCATGCGCCTCCTGGTCATCGAAGACAACCCCCGAATGGCCCGCTTCATCCGGCAGGGTTTGCGGGAACAGGGATACGGCGTGGACGTTTCGTCCAACGCCCGCGACGGAGAGGAGCGAGCCGCCCGGGAGCCGTACGACGGGATCATTCTGGACGTCATGCTCCCCGACGCCGACGGAATCGAGGTCTGCCGGAACCTGCGCCGACGGGGCGTGACCACGCCCATTCTCATGCTCACGGCCCTGTCCACGACCGCGGACAAAGTCGCCGGCCTGGACGCCGGGGCGGACGATTACCTGACCAAGCCCTTCGAGTTCGACGAACTGGTCGCCCGCGTGCGGGCCCAGCTCCGGCGCGGGCAGGCCCAGGAGGCGGCCGTTCTGAAGTTCGAGGACGTGGAGGTGAACCTGGCCACCCGCAAGGTATTCCGTCGGGGTGAGCGGATCCGCCTGACCCCCAAGGAGTTCGCCCTCCTGGAGTATTTCATGCGGAATCCCGGCCGCATCCTGAGCCGGACCACGATCGGCGAACACGTGTGGGACATGTATTTCGATTCGGAAAGCAACGTGATTGACGTGTACGTCAGCATGCTCCGCCGCAAGATCGACAAGGGCTTCGAGAAGCCACTGATTCACACGGTGATCGGCGCCGGCTACGTGCTCAGCGCGGAAAGCCCCGACGCCTGACCGGCCTTCAACGGAATGTTCATCATGCTGGACCGTTTTCGATCGCTGCGGGCCAAACTCACCATCGCCTGTGCGGGAATCGTCGCGGCGAGCCTGCTGGCCTGCGCCGCCGCGGCAGCCTGGTTCGGCTGGCCCGACGAATACGGATTCTCCCGGGCCCTGCTGGTCACGGTGCCCCTGGCCGCCCTCGCCGCCGGGCTGGTGGCCCAGTGGATCGGCTGGACCATGCTCCGGCCGATCCGCGTCATCACGCAGCAGGCCGACGACTGGTCGGTCGATCGCCTGGACCGCCGTATTCCCGTGCCGCCCGGCCGCGGTGAGATGCCCCGGCTGGCCCACACCGTCAACCGGATGCTGGATCGGCTCGAAGCAGCCATGGCCGCCCAGGAACGCTTCATCGCCAACGCCGCCCACGAGTTCCGCACGCCGGTGGCCACGCTGCTGGGCGAGGCGCAGGTCATGGCCCAGCGGGCCCGCACCGCGGAGGAATATGCCCGGTTCGTCACCAGCGTCCAGGACGAGATGCGGCGGCTGGGAACCCTGGTCCACAGCCTGCTCACACTCGCCCGGGCGGACGCGGGGGTGCCCCCGGCGGCCACCTCGCCCGTCTCGATCAACGAGGTCGTGACCGACGCCGTACAAAGCTGCGCCTTGCCTGCCCGACAGCGGGAAATCCGTCTGGTCACCCGGCTTGCTCTGCCCGCCGCGGACGAGCCGGAAGTGCTGGTTCACGGGGAATCCGAGTTGCTGCGGACGATGGTGATGAACCTGGTGCAGAACGCGGTGCGGTTCTCGCCGATCGAGCAGACGGTGGACATCCGGGTGGCGGCGAACGACACGGACGTGGAAATCCGCGTGCGCGATCGCGGTCCCGGCCTGCCTCCGGAACACCGGCCCCATGTGTTTGAGCGATTCTACTGCGTTACCCGCGGCGAAACTGCCGGCCAGGGGATGGGTCTGGGCCTGGCCATCGCCGACGGCGTCGCACGCCTGCATGGTGGCGCCATTGCCGTCGCCAACTGCCCGGACGCCGGCTGTGAGTTCGTCGTGCAACTGCCCCGTTTCCTGCCCGAGACATGAAGGGCCGAAGGGCCACCGGCGCCGGCCGTGAGCACTCCTCAAGCGCCGGCGGCGTCTGGACTGGACGCGCCCTGCTCCGCCACACGTGGTTCCGCGGCGCTGCGGACGGGCTGGACGTTCCAGTTGTCCTGGCCGTAGAGATCGCGCACGGCTTTTCGCATTATCTCCGGGGTGATCTGCACATCCTTGAACTCACGACGAATGTTCTTCGCCGAACTGGACGCACCACGATTGTCGCGCGTGGGGTCCGCTTCGTGGCGCCGCAGTCCCGTCAGGATGCCGGAGGCCGTGAGGATCTCGTGTATGGCGGGTCCGCTCCGGTCGCCTGCCAGCACGGCCACGACCCGGGCAATCAGGGCCGCTCGCGCGCCGTGCTCCCACGCCTCGAGGTTGTCAACTGAGAGGCTCCGGGCCAGATCAGAGAGGAGATCGCCGGCCCGCGCCAGCCACGCCTGAAAGCCGTCGGCCAAAGGAGACCGGACTGGCGGGGCAGGCGGTCGCCCGGGCTCGGCGGCTGATGGCGACAAAGCGGCCGGCACGCTGTTCCGGGCACAAGGGAACCGGCTGGCGAAACGGCGAAACTGGGCACGCGACACGCCGTACGCGCGGTCCAGCGCATGCTCGTCATACAGCGCGGCCCGGGCGGCCGGATCGCCCTCGGATTGCAGACGCTCCGCCAGGTCGCGCCGCACGGATTCGGGCACTCGATGGCGGAACGTGGCCCGCTTCTCGTCGAACGAATGGCTGCTGTTCATCGGTTCCATCCCGCAGGACAAATGCCAGGGACCAGCGCCGCCGCGACGGGTCACCGTGCCGCCAGGGTGCCCACGAGGAGGCTCAGTAGCTCCAGCAGTTGCCGGGCGGTGTCCACGCGGATGTACCCGTCGATGAGGTCCCGGCGGAACTGCTGTACCGCCGGGTGCTGGTGCAGGTCGGGCACGCCGGATTGTCGCGGGCGGCCGCTCAGAATTCCGTCGATCGCGTCGCCCCGGTCAGCGGCCGCGGTGGGCGCGGACGCCTTGGCGGAAAGCTGCTCGATCAGTCGATCCAGGGGTTCGGTGATGGTGTTCATGGTTGTTCCTCCGCGTGTGGCAGGGTCTGGCGCGTGGCCGTGGGGCGGGTCAGCATGTCGTGCAGAAATCGCCGCAGTTCGTCGGAAAGTGTGAGGCTGTCGATCGCCAGTTGCCGCAGGCCGTCGCGGATTTCGTCGAGCGTCTCGATCATGTCTGCCGCACGCCGGTACCGCCTCCATTCCACCGCGCGATCGGCCCGGACGCGATGGAGCGCGGCAAGAAACGCCTCCGCGTGCCGGTCCGTCGTGTCGGAATCCGCGTGGTCCGCCCGAACGCGTTCGATGAAGGCGTTCACCGCCGCGGCCTCGCGCCGGTCGTCGGCCGTGCAGACCTCCGCGTGATATTCCTCGATTGCCACCGCCAATCCGGCCGTCAACTGCTCGATGGCCGTCGCGGCGGACAGTTCCACACGCGCATCGCCGCCGCAGCCGCTGGCGGCCGCCAGCGCCGCACTCGCCAGAACGAAGTATCGCATCACCATTGCACCTCCCGGGCCCGGCGGAACGTCGGACCTTGCTCATGAAGATGAAACACGCGAGGTGTTCGGTTCGCCGGCGGTGAACGACAATCATGGGTGGCACGAAGCGTCGCAGGGGCCAAGGGCATCGAGAGACCCTCGAATCGAGGATTTCGGATGGGATCGAAGCGCGGTGGAGGTGTGCTTGTCGGTTTCCATGGTCCGCTCGTGCCGACCGGACAGTGCTCCAGGCCTGCGGCCGATTTCTTCCATCCTCGCCCCATTACCCCGTGCAACCGGGTCCGTGTTACGGTATAATAGGGAAAGCGGGACATCTGGGGTCCTGTGGCGCAGGACGAGGCATCCGTGAATTCGAACGTGGACAATCCGGCTCCCCGCGTGCTTTGCATCCTGGCCAGGCCCGATAATTCCGGCGATCCCATGCTCATGGCTGCCGGTGACGCGGGAGCACAGGTCGAAACCGTCGCCGACGTGTACCATGCCATGGCCAGACTGGCCGACCGGCGCCGGACGTATGACGCCATCGTCGTGGATGTGGCCTCGCTGGACGCCACGGAAATGGAGTTTTTCGACTTGGCCGCCCGCTACCACTGGCGCGTGCCGGTGCTTGTATTCTCGCGGGCGGCGTCGAGCGGGGGCTCGCCGCTGGTCGATGCCGCGTTGATCCGCGGAGCGCGGGCGGCGGTGAATGCCCAGGAGCTGGTCCAATCGCTCCGCCGGCGGACCGGGTCGCCGGACGCATGGACCGTCCCTGCGGAACCCCCTCCTGCTGCTCAGCCGGAAGAGTCGCCCTCCACGATCGGCGGAGAAGCCATCGACCACGCCTTGGAAGAGCGACTGCAACGTCTGTTGGATGCGGACGAGGAGGCCGACCTCGCCCGACCCACCGCCCGCGCCGATCTCGATGAAGCTCTCGAAACGCAGGAAGAGCCTGTCGAGTCAGAATCGCCTTCCGAGCAAGTTGTTAAGGACGCCGCCATCACAGACCAGGCCGCGCCGGCCGACGACGCCCCCAAAATCAGACGTGCGCCCTCCGGCAAGGGGCCCGTTGCCCGTGTGCCGTGGCGGACGTACGCGGAATCGCCCAAGCGGGTGCCACCTGCCCGTCCGAAGGCTGAACCGGCCGATCCGTCTCGGATTACCGTTGCCTCCGCATCGGCCGAACCCGGTCCCGAACCGCCCCTGTTGACGACAGAGGAATTGAACGCCCTGATGGGCAGTGATACCGAAGACATTCTGTCAGACCGGCCGCAGGGGAAGACCAAACGATGAGCGGGCAACCTGCATTCGAGCCCTCTCACAGGCTGGGGTCGCTGCCGCCGGCCGCCCTGCCCCGCGATCGCGTTCTGGTTGTGGCGGATGGCGGACGGCTGCTGGAAACGGTGCGCCGCCGGTATCCAGACTTGGACGTCGCTTCGGCATCCAGCTACCTGGCCGGCATCTGCGATCTGGGGCGGCATCCGGCCCGGACGGTTTTGGGGTTCGTCGATCGAAGCTCCAACCGGCTGGATCAGGCCATCACCGCTCTGCGCGAAGCGGCCGGCGCGGGAACCCGCGTCGTGCTCTGTTGCCCACCGGAGTTTGAACCGCGGACCCGGCAGCTTGTGCATGCCGGTGCGGACGACTACATCCTGTACCCGGTGATGCCGCACGACCTGGATCGCGCGGTGGGCCGGCAGGCGGAACCCGACAGCCTCTCCGCCGCGGTGCCGCCCACGCCGGCGGCAACCATGCAGGAGCTTCAACTGCTGGGCGAGTTGTTGGCACACCTGGACGCCGGCCCGTCGCACGTGCTTGCGCGGGTGGCCGATCTGGTGCGACTGGCCCTGGGTTCGCAGAACGTCTGTGTCACTCTTGACGGCCTGACCGAACCGGTCGGAACCGACCCCGACAAGCTGGTACTGGTCGAGCCGATCGAAGCCGGCGGTCGCGCGCGCGGCCGGGTGGGGCTCGGGCCGCGACCGGGGCAGCCGTACACGAGCGCCGACGGGCAGAAGCTGCACCACTATGCCACACTGATCGGACACGTGGTGGAAGCGGCCTCGCGGCACCGCAACTGGCGCACGCTGGCCCTGACGGACGAGGTCACCGGCCTGCCGAATCGGCGATACCTGCGTCATTTCCTCGACGAGATGATTCCACGGGCCCGGACGGAACAGTCGCGGGTTACGCTGCTTATCTTCGACATTGACGATTTCAAATCCTACAACGACCGACACGGCCACGAGGTGGGCGACGAAGTGCTTCGAGTCACCGGCAGCCTGTTCCGCCGCCACACGCGGGAGCACGACCTGGTGGTCCGTTACGGCGGGGATGAGTTCGCCGTGGTATTCTGGGATGCGGAACAACCGCGGGTGACCGGCAGTCGGCACCCGACGGACGCCCTGGCGGTCCTTCAGCGCTGCACAGAGGCCCTGGCCGCCCAGGAGTTCCCCATGCTGGGCCCGCAGTCCCGCGACCACCTCACGGTCAGCGGCGGCCTAGCCACGTTCCCCTGGCACGCCGACTCTCCGGACGAGCTCGTTCGCCGGGCGGACGAAGCCCTGCTCACCGCCAAACGCGCCGGCAAGAACCGCATCTTTCTGATCGGGCAGGACGAACCCGCGTAGGACCGGGCGTCGCGATCGGACCGCCCGGAATCCCCTGCTGCCGGCGCAAGTCAGACCACCCTCACCGTCTGGAACCGACAGTCCACGCGCCGCCCCTGTCTCTGCACCGTGTACATGTAAAGCCCATACTCTTTCGTGATTCCGCCCCGATGCAGCGGCTCTGTGGAGGCCGGAGCGCCCACGACGCGAACGCCGGCAATCCGCCGATCCGCTCTTGTGTGCAGGTGGCCGTGCAGCACCAGTCGCACGCGATGAGCGATGCACAGCAACATCAGACTGTGCCGTTGATCCCCGGGAATCTGGAACGCCAGGCGCTCGAGCGGACCGAACGGCCGCTGCCGCCGTCGCCGGGCGGTCCGGGCCGACGGGATGTCCGGACTGTGATGCAGCGCGACGATCTTCACCGGCACGTTTCGGTTCCGATAGAGCAGAGCGGCCAACCTCTTGAGCTGGCAGTGCCGAACCCGGCCCAGGGCGTTGGTCGCCACGCTGAGATTGCCCAGATTGTTTGAATTGAGCCCGAACACCGCCACACGCGGATCCGGCCGGACAACCCATGGAAATTTCGTCAGCCGAGACCCGCGCTTCAACCCGGCCACCACCCTTTGCAGGTCGGCCTTGCGGCAGTTCCGATCCGGCAGCCGCGCCAGCCCCAGGTGGCACACGTCATGGTTCCCCGGCACGACGGCCAATCGATCCACAAGTCCGGCACCGCAAACGGCCTCCCAGAACACCTCCCACGACGCCAGATCCCCCCGGTCCGTCACATCCCCCGTTACGATAACGTAATCCGCACGCTGAACCGCCGGTGAACGCACAATCTGGCGGAACGCATTGTTCATTCCGCGCAACGCTCCGAACAGCCGCGGTTCGCTCCGCGCCATGTCGTCATTTCGCGTCAGGTGCAGATCCGACAAATGAACGATCCGGAACTGTCGATCAGTTGACACCGACTGACCCCTTTCCAACGGCCGCCTCAGACCCCCCGGAAAGAACCATCCCGAGCGGTCGCCAGACAGTCCGGATTGCGGGCAGAACGTGCGTCGGGCTTTCATTTCCGTCCTTTCAGACGGTCGTCCACAAGCGCGCCGCGTAGAAACGGATGACGGGTGGAAGATGAAGCGTCAATACCGAGTGTCGAACCCCATACATTCGAAATGAGGAGGCCCCATGCGGATCCTTGCGCCCGAGTCGTCACGGCCGATCGGCCTCAGTAGAGCGGCGGCTGGGGCGTATCGCCGTCGCGGTCCGCGTCAGACGTATCGTTCGACGCCGCGGCATCGGACGAAGGGGCGATATAGGCAGCCAGCTCTGCCTTCTCTGCACACTTCGCTATTCCGTGCCTCTGTCCATTGTTGCCACACCCATCCCCAGAAGTGTGTCGGCGGGAATGGGGTGCCACCCTGTGATCCACGCGAGAGGAATCCAGAGGGGCAGGACCGGAACGAGAATCAACCCGACTGCCATTCTGGCGCAACACCGACCGAATGCAGGCACGTCACCAGTAGCTGTTCGAAAAACCAGTCCACGAACACGCATGCCGTAGGTTGCTCTGTGTGAGGCGCCGTCCAGTAGCCACCACAGAAGCAGGAGCCCAAGCGTGACGACGATGACAAGAAGCGTCTCCCCGGACGCCGGAAACCCCACCGCGATCAGGAGTTCATCCAGAGGTACGACCGTAAAGAAGAGGATTCGCAGAACGATTGCGGCAACGACAATCAGCAGCATCGTGGTGACCGCGGCTTCAAACCGCCTTACGAGTTTTCCGCCTGTAACCAACACCTGAATCGCTCCTGAGATTGCTCGGGATATGTCTCAATCGAAGTGCGACACTCTGCCGCTTTGGATAGGTGATCGTTTCAGCCTTCGTCCAGGGCAGCAGACGCTGCCGCAGCCTGATGTTCTCCTGCTTTCGCAGTTGCCTGGCCGTTCTCAGCTTCCGGCGACGCTCGGCCAGCAACGCCTCCGGATGACCACGATAGTAATCCACCGGTCGCAAGAACGATAACGCCGAGTGCAACCGGACTTCGTTGTACTCGGCCACGATCCCCGCGATCACCGCCTTGGCCTGCGCAAAGTCCTCCAGATCGTGCCCGGCAATCTGCTCCCCAAGCGTCCGCTGGCAACGCTCGATCTCCGCGTTGTCCGTCGGCGTGTGCGGGCGGATCTTCTTGTGCGTCACGCCCGCCTCCCGCAACGTCTCCGCAAACTCCCGGGCCACAAAACCCGAGCCGTGATCGCTCTGAATGTCCGGGCGAACGTCGCGGTCCAGCGTCTCGATCGCGGCGGCCGCCTCCGTGGCCACGCTCCGGCCATCCATGCAGGCCAGCAGCTCGTGATGCACAATGTACCGGGAGTATACGTCCAGGGTAACCGTTCACACCCCGATAGGCAAGAGCAAAGGTTGTAGGTATTTAGGCGGTTGCGTTGTTCGCAAGTGGCGATTGGTAGGTACGTTGGGACGCACGCGCGGGCGACCTTCCCCGCAACGAGCGGGCGTTTTAAGCGAAACAGGCGGGTCGCATGTTTTTTTCCCGATTTT
>JBPOIK010000146.1:0-22208 GCA_052034525.1 Planctomycetota bacterium | reverse complement strand
GTACGTGCTGGAGGTGGGCGAGGCCGGCATCGTGCTGCGGGCGACGGGAGCGAAGGGGCTGTTCCGCGGGGTGCAGACGGTGCTCCAGTTGCTGCCGCCGGCGGTGCTGGCCCGGTCGAAGGCCGATGGCGCGGCGCCGCCGTGGGCCGTTGGATGCGTGCGGATCGAAGACCGGCCGCGGTTCGCCTGGCGCGGGCTGATGATGGACACCAGTCGGCACTTCTTCACCAAGCAGGAGATATTCGATTTCATCGATGTGATGGCGCTGCACAAGATGAGTGTGTTTCACTGGCACATCAACGATGACCAGGGCTGGCGGCTGGAGATTCGGAAATATCCGAAGCTCACGGAGATCGGCGCGTGGCGCGACGGAATCGGCTTTGACCTGGACCCCAAGAGCAGCACGGCCTATGACGAGAAGGGGCGGTACGGCGGATTCTTTACCCAGGCGGACGTGAAGGAGGTCGTGCAATACGCGGCCGACCGGTTCATCACGGTGGTGCCGGAGATCGAGATGCCCGGGCACTGCGAGGCGTCTTTGCAGGCGTATCCCGAGCTGGCCTGTGACGACCCGCCGGGCGCAGCGGAAGGGCGGGAGGAGCGACCGCCCAAGGTGGCGTACTGCCCGGGCAAGGACAGCACGTTTGAGATTCTCCAGAACATTCTGGACGAAGTGATCCTCCTGTTCCCCAGCGAGATCGTGCATGTCGGCGGCGACGAATGCTACAAGGGGGCCTGGAAGGTCTGTCCGCAGTGTCAGGCCCGGATGAAGGCCGAGAACCTCAAGGACGAGGAAGAGCTGCAAAGCTACTTCATTCGTCGAATCGAAAAGCACCTGAACGCCCGGGGCAAGCGGCTGATGGGTTGGAGCGAGATCCGGGAGGGCGGCATTGCGCCCAACGCGATGCTGATGGACTGGATCGGCGGCGGGCTGGAATCCGCCCGGTCCGGACACGACGTGGTGAGGTCGCCGACCACGCATTGCTATCTGGACTATCACCAGGCGCTGCACGGCGAGGTCCAGCCGGTCGGCCCGTATCTGCCGCTGCACAAGGTCTACGGCTTCGAGCCGATTCCGGCCGGTCTGGAGCCCCCGTTCACCAAGCATATTCTCGGCGTGCAGGGGAATCTCTGGGCGGAGGTTATCGCGAACTATCCGCGCCTGCAGTACCAGGCGTACCCCCGGGCCTGCGCCATCGCGGAAATCGGCTGGAGCCCGGCGGAGGGGCGGGATTGGACGGACTTCCAGTCGCGGTTGCAGGTCCATGCGGCCCGGCTCACCGCACGCGGCGTGAACTTCCGCCCGCTGGAGACGGTGATTCTCGTGGGCGGCTGGAAGCCGTCGCAGATGTCCGAGGAATCCGCGGTCCTGGAGTGGGACGTCACGCCTTATGTCCGCCAGGCGCGTGCGTATTCCATCGAATTCATCTACGAGGGCGGCCAGTGCCGGTTGGACATCGCCTGGGCGGCCCTGCTGAAGAACGGCGAGGAGATCAGCCGCGACTCGCACCCCGGTTCGGCCGGTCGCGGCCTCAAGGACATTGAGTACGTGCTGACCGTCGAGAAGCACGATCCCGATGCCAAATACACCCTGCGGGCCGGCGTGCGCAGCGACGGCGGCACCGAATCCTGGGGAACGGTCTGGATGCGGTAGTGCCTTGAGGCCGGCGTCTCAGCCGGTCGTCGGATGTTCATGCGGCCGGTTTTCCGGCCGCATCGTCGGGTTCGCCGGCGCTTCGTCGAAGCGTTCCGGCGCGACGAGGTCATCGTACGTTTCCCGGCGGCGGATCAGCCGGATCTGGTTATCGTCGACCAGCACCTCCGGCGAACGCGGCCGCGAGTTGTACTGGCTGCTCATGACGAATCCGTATGCTCCGGCCGAGAAGACGGCCAGCAGATCGCCGCGCTTCAGCGGCGGCAGCCACCGGCCCTTGGCCAGAAAGTCGCTGCTTTCGCAGACCGGGCCGGCGACGTCGACCAACTCGGTGTCCGCCAGGCGCAAATCGCACCGGCGGATCTCGGGCACGAACCCGTCACCGGGGACCACCGGCCAAACGAAATGCTGGGCCCCGTACAGCGCCGGGCGGACCAGTTCCGTCAGGGCGGCGTCTGTGATGGCGTACCGCTTGGCTCCGGATTGCTTCGTGTACAGCACGCGGGCCAGCAAGACCCCGGCGTTGGCCGAGATGGTCCGACCGGGTTCCAGGATGACGGTCAGACCGCGTCCGCGAAGCAGCGGAACGATCCGGGCCGCGTAGTCGGCGGGCGCAGGCGACTGGTCGGTTTCGTAATCGGCTCCGAAGCCGCCGCCGATGTCCAGAGCGTCCACGGCGAACCCGTCGTCGCGCAAGTCCCGGATCAGCGTCAGCGTTTTCTCGATGGCCTCGACGTATGGCTCTACGGTGTTGACCGGCGAGCCGATGTGCAGGTGCAGGGCGGACATTTTTACGCGGGCGTCCCGGCCATAACGGGCGAAGACGCCGCGGGCCCGCGCCAGGTCGACGCCGAACTTCGTTTCCTGCTTGCCGGTGGTGGTATAGACGTGGGTCTTGGGGTCCACGTCCGGGTTGATCCGCAGGGCGGCCCGGACCGGACGGTCCAGCTCTGCCGCGATTCGGATAAGGTTCTCCAGCTCCTGTTCCGACTCGACGTTGAACCAGCCGATACCCGCGTGGATGCCCTGGCGGATTTCCGCGTCGGTCTTGCCGACGCCGGCGAAGACGATGAGGGAGGCGTCGGCCCCGGCCTCCAGCGCTCGGGCCAGTTCGCCCCCGCTGACCACGTCAAACGAGGCTCCGCATCGGCGCAGCAGACGGAGGATGTGCAGGTTCTGGCAGCTCTTGACGGAGTAGCAGATGACAGGATTCAGTTCGGCGAACGCTGAGGCAACAGCGTCGTATCGCCGCCGCAGCGTTGCGGCGGAGTACACATACAGCGGCGTGCCGAACTGATCGGCGGCCCGGCTCAGCGGCACGGCCTCGCAGTGCAGCGTCCCGTCGACAAAGTGAAACGCGTCCATGCATCGCATCATACGGCCGGTAGGGCGGGTTGAACAGATTTCCATCCGCCTTCTGGCGTGGACGGGGGGCTGGCCGTACCATGGCGCGCATGGACCGGAGCGATGATTTGATTCCCGATCTGCGAATCGCCGGCGACCAGGTGCGGTCGGACGCGGAGTATGACGTTCTGCTGTTCACGGACGGGGCCTGCACGGGCAATCCCGGTCCCGGCGGCTGGGCCTGTATCCTGCGACACGTCCGCAGCGGTTCCGAGCGAAGGCTCTCCGGCGGCGACGGCCAGACGACGAACAACCGGATGGAGCTTCAGGCGGTCATCGAGGGGCTGCGGACGCTCAAGCGCAAGTGCAGGGTGAAAGTGGTGACCGACAGCCAGTATGTGCAACGCGGCATCACGCAGTGGGTCCCCAAGTGGATCCGGAACGACTGGCGGAGGGGGTCCAAAGCGGGTTCCGAGCCCGTCAAGAACGTGGAGTACTGGAAGACGCTGGTGGACCTGTGCTGTCGGCACGACGTGACGTTTCAGCACGTCCGCGGGCACGCGGGGCACCCGGAAAACGAGGAGTGCGACCGCATGGCGGTTGCGGAGGCGGAACGCTTCCGGCGCTGACAGACTCCGTGATTTCGGATACAAGAATTCCACCATGAGCACTCGCCTGACGAGGCCGAGACTGCGGGCCAGCATCGACACCATCCGGACGGCGGAAACGCCGGACGGCATGATCACGCTGTTTGACCGGTCGGGCCTGGCCCCCGGCGTCATGCACGTCAGCCACGGCGCGTTGTGTCTGATGAGCCTGATGGACGGACAGCGGACCGTGGAGAACGTCCGATCGGAGTTTCAGGCGCTCACGCACCAGTCGGTCGACGTCGGCGTGATAGAGAACCTGGTGAACCAGCTCAACGAAGGTCTGCTGCTGGAGGGTCCGGATTTCGACGCCCATTACCGTGCGTTTCTGGAGCACTTCCGGTCCGTCGGCGTCCGGCCGGAAAGCAACCGCGGCGACGGTGCCGACGACGCACAGACGCTGTCGCGGCTGCTGGACGGGATCCTCGCCGAGAGTCCCGGCGTGCCCGGTGACGACCGAGTGGTCGGCCTGCTCGCCCCGCACCTGGATTATCCGCGTGGTCGTCCCTGCTACGCCGCGGCCTACGCATCCGTAGCCCGCCGCACGCCGCCGGAGCGGATCGTCGTCATCGGGACGAACCACACGCCGCGAACGGCCGCTCCGATTCTCACGGCCCTGGATTTCCAGACTCCCCTGGGGAAGACCCGGACGGATGCTCCCTTCATCCGGCAGTTGGAGAGGCGCTGCGGCGACCTGCGGCGGCACGAGCTGGACCACGTGTGGGAGCACTCGGTCGAGTTGCAGGTGACCTGGTGTCAGCATCTGTTCGGAGCGAGCCGGTTTGATCTGGTGCCCATTCTGTGTACCGACCCCACGGTGGCGCCGGACGCCTTTCCCGGCGAGCCGGCTACGGTGAGCGTGGAGGACGTGGCGCGGGCGTTGCGCGAGTGTCTGGACGAGGACGGAAGAGACACGTTGATCATCGCGGGGGCGGACCTCAGCCATGTGGGCGCGGCATTCGGAGATGAGGAGCGGCTGGAGCCGCCATGGCTGGACGCAGTCCGGCAACGCGATGAAGAGGTGCTGGCGTGCGTCGGCGCGAACGACGCCGCGGGCTTCCGTGCGGCCTTTGCGGACGGCAACAACCCGACGAGAGTATGCAGTGTCGGATGCATTTTCGCACTGCTGACGGCGCTGCCGGACGCCCGGGTGGAAATGCTGGGATACCATCAGGCCGTCGACGTGGAGACGCAAACCGGCGTGACGTGCGCGGCGGCCGTGCTCCGTCGGTGATGGCGGCGTCGCGGACCTCTCCCGGCGGCACGAGACGGACATGGACGTACCCTCTGGATACCAGCGTCTGATCGCCGGCGGGGCCGGGCTGCCGGGCCGGCTGGCTCGCGGTACGCTGGTTCCGGCATCCGTGCTGTATGCCGTCGTGATGCGACTGCGGAACCGGTGGTATGACCGGGGCGGCCCGCGCGCGGTCCGGGTGGCCGTGCCCGTCGTCAGCATCGGCAACATCACCACCGGAGGGACCGGCAAGACGCCCCTGGTTCTTGACGTGTGCCGTCGTCTGTCATCGGCCGGACTGCGGCCGGCGGTGGTCAGTCGCGGATACAAGGCCGGGCCCGACGGACAGGCGGATGAGCTGCTGTTGCTGCGCCGCCGCCTGCCCGCCGTGGCGTGCCTGGCCGACCCGGATCGCGCGGCGGGCGCCCGGCGGGCCGTCCGGCAGTGCCAGGCAGACGTCATCGTGCTGGACGACGGCTTTCAGCATCGGCGGCTCGCACGCGATCTGGACATTGTGGTCATTGACGCGACCTGCCCATTCGGCCACGGGCATGTGCTGCCGCGCGGCCTGCTGCGCGAGCCACTGTCCGGCATCCGGCGGGCCTCGTTGATCGTCCTCTCGCGGGTCGACCAGGCAGATGCCCTTGGCCTGAAGGCCGTGGAGTCCGCGCTGGATCGATACGCACCCGGTGTTCCGTGCATCCGGTCGGTGCATCGGCCGACCGGACTCGTTCAGCTTGACGGTGTGGAATCGCCGGCGGGTCCGGCGGACCTCGCGGCGGTCTATTGTTTCGCCGCGATCGGCAATCCGGGTGCCTTCCGTCGGACAGTCGCGTCCATGGGCATCCGCATCGTCGGCGCCCGATGGTTCCCGGATCACCATCGTTACCGGTTGCAGGACCTGGCCGGGCTGCACGAAGCGGCCCGGCAGTGCGGGGCGGCCGCGCTGCTGACCACGGAAAAAGACGCCGTGAAGCTGGTTGCGCTGAACACGCGGGGGCTTCTGCCCATTCTCGCGGTGCGGGTCGAAATCGACTTTCCTTTGAATGATGGTAAAATCCTCGACGACGCCCTGGACCGGGTGGTACAGGCGAGGCGCGGCGTTCATGAACCGACCCCGACGATACCCACTGGCTGATTTTTCTCGGCTGCGGACTTACTCCGTCGGTCGGCGGCCGCACAAAGTCTCCGCGGACGCCCTGGCCGGCCTGCCCGAGCCGGGCGCATCGGCCGCGGACCTGCTGGCCTCCTTCCCGGACGTGCTGGGTGTTCGCGAGTTCCGGGCGACTGTCGAGGCGATCGTCGCGGCCGTGCGTCATGGCCGGCCGGTGGTGCTGGCCATGGGGGCCCACGTGGTGAAGGTCGGCTGCTCACCGATCGTGGCCGACCTGATCCGGCGTGGCATCGTCACGGCCGTCGCGTGTAACGGCGCGTTCGCCATCCATGACATGGAACTGGCTACCCTGGGCGCCACCAGCGAGGAGGTGGCCGACACCATCCGGGACGGCTCGTTCGGCATGGTGACCGAAACGCTGGCGTTTTTCGTCCGGGCCGCGGCACGGGCCGACGAGCGGCAGATCGGCCTCGGCGAGGCGGTCGGCGGGTTGCTGGCGGAGGCGGGCGTGCCCGGGTCGGCCGAGAGCGTGCTGGCCACGGCGTACCAGGCCTCCATCCCGGCCACGCTGCACGTGGCTCTGGGGACGGACACCGTGCACGTGTCCGACGCGCTGGACGGCGCGCGGATCGGGGCGGCGTCGTTGCGGGATTTCCGGTTGATCTGCAGCGTGGTGGGCGATCTGGGGGCGGCCAGTCCACAGGGCCCCGGCGGCGTGTGGTTGAACGTCGGATCGGCGGTGGTCATGCCAGAGGTGTTTCTGAAGGCGGTGTCCGTTGCCCGGAATCTCGGAGCGAATCTGGACGCCATGACCACGGCCAATTTCGACATGCTGCGGCATTACCGGCCGAAGGTGAATGTGGTGACGCGGCCCGTCACTCCAGGGCACGGGCACGAGGTGATCGGGCATCACGAGATTCTCCTGCCGCTGCTGCGTGCGGCGCTGCTGGAGCGGCTCTCGGGACCGGGAGCGGTGTCATGAGTCAACCGGCCGTGTTTCTCGACCGGGACAACACCCTGATCGACGATCCCGAGTTCATTGCCGATCCGGCCCAGGTGCGCCTGCGGCCGGGCGCGGCGGAGGCGGTTCGCCGGCTGCGTGCGGCGGGATATGCGGTGGTGGTGGCGACGAACCAGTCCGGGATCGCCCGCGGGCTGATCACGGAGGAGCAGTTGGAGGCCGTTCACCAGCGCCTGCGGGGCCTGCTTCGCCAGGAGGGCGCCGAGCTGGACGCCATCTACTATTGCCCTTTCCTGGACGGTCCGGAGGCCGTCGTGCAGACGTACCGGCGGGCCAGTGAGCATCGCAAGCCCGGCTGCGGCATGTTGCTCCAGGCGGCGCGGGACCTCAACCTGGACCTGGGCCGGTCATGGATGATCGGGGACCGGGCCTCGGACATTGAGGCGGGGCAGCGGGCGGGATGTCGCACAATTCTCGTTGCACTTTCCAAGGCGTCCGTTGACAATGATGCGTGCTCGCCGAACTTCCGCGCCGATTCGCTCAGGGAGGCAGCGAACATCGTGGAGAAGGAATCGACCCCGCCGACACAGCCGTCGACGGCCTCGCGCCGCGGGGCGGCCGCCGATGCCGATGCGGACGTGCGCGTCCTGCTGACGGAAATCCGCGACCTGCTGGACCGGCAGCAGCGGACGCGGCGGCAGGAGGATTTTTCGTTTCTCCGGCTTTTCGGGACCCTGGCGCAGATGCTCGCGGTGGTCACGGCCATCTGGGGCTTCATGGGGTTGTTTGATACGCAGGCGTTGACGCCGGCCATCGCCCGGCTGGCCCTGGCCGGGTTCTTCCAGCTTGTCACGCTGACCATCATTGCCATCGAGTTGCGTCAGTGAATCCTCCTATGTGTCCACAGAACCGCTCAGTACCGCCCCGTGCCCGACGAACCATCCCGCTCCATGCATGATCCGCGGTCCATCCTGATCATCCTGCCCAACTGGGTGGGCGATGTGGTGATGGCCACGCCCACGCTGGCCGCCGTCCGGGCGAGGTTTCCCCGGGCGGCCATCACCGGCCTGATTCGCCAGGGCGTGTTGGACCTGATCGAAGACTCTCCGTGGGTGGACGACTGGGAGGTCTGGTCGGCCAAGAACACCTGGGACCGCCGGGTGGGGACGTTTCCTGTGGCGTTCCGTTTGCGCCGTCGGCGCATCGAATGGGTTCTGTTGATGACCAATTCCTTTCGATCGGCCCTGGTCGCCCGACTGGCGGGTATTCCGCGTCGGATCGGCTACGACCGCGACGGACGAGGCTGCCTGTTGACCGATCGTATTCCCGTGCGGCGGGATGCCGACGGTCGCATCGCCCGGACGCGCATGGTGGACTACTACGGCGAGTTGGCCGTCGCCCTGGGATGCGAGCGTCCGGGTGATCGGCTGATGCTCCACACGCGGCCGGAAGATGACGCGGTGATTGCCGCACGGCTGGAAGGCGCGGGACTGGGCGGGCACCGGCCGCTGGTGGTGATGACGCCGGGCGCGTCGTTTGGGCCGGCCAAGTGCTGGCCGGCCGACCGGTTCGCGGCCGTTTGCGATCGGCTGGTGGAGGAATGCGGGGCTCGCGTCGTGCTGACGTACGGTCCGGGTGAACAGAGCGTTGCCCGGCAGGCGATAGACGCCATGCGGCATCAACCGCTGGTCATGCAGGATCCCGCCATTACGTTGAGCCAGCTCAAGTCCCTGATCCGGCGCAGCGATTTGCTGTTGTGCAACGACACCGGCCCACGTCATCTGGCCAAAGCCTTTGGCGTGCCGGTGGTCACCGTGTTCGGGCCCACCTGGCCCCAATGGACGGACACGGATTATCCGCTGGAGCGAATCGTCCGCGTGGACGTGGATTGCGGCCCCTGCCAGAAACCCGTCTGTCCGCTGGGGCATCTCAAGTGTATGACGGGGATCCCCGTGGAGGCCGTTTTCGCGGCCTGCCGCGACTTGCTGGCGCTGCGGCGGAGCTGACGCGGAAGCCACATTTCGTGAGGGTCGGCCGGCGTCACGTGCCGGCCTTGAGCCGTTCGATGGCCGTTCGGACGACCGGCTCCCTCTTCAGCAGACGTTCCGCCTGAGCATAAGTAGCGCCGCTGCCGGCCAGGATGAGGGCTCGCGGCACGACTTTCGAGGCGTTCGTGGCCGCCTCCACATGCCGGGACGGCTTGGCGTTGTTCAGCGCGGGCGTCACGCGATCGACGCCGTAGAGGCTGCGGAGCAGGCATCGTTTGGCCGTCTCGGGGCAGACACCCATGATGTCCACGACGATGCCGATGGACCGGTGCCAGAGCTTGTTGTTGCTGATCCGCAGATCCACCATGCGGTTGTGGTACACCTTGCCGGTCAGGACGTGCGCGCCGGTCGTCAGGGCGTTGAGGATCAGCTTCGTGGCGTACTCTCCGTACACGGACGTTCCCGGCAGCAGCGACCGCGGCACGTCCGGCACGCAGACCGAGGCGTCCGTGCGCAGACCGATCCGGTTCGAGCCTCCCGCGTGAATCATGGCCGTCGCGGCGCCGGCCGTTCGGGCCGTCCGCAGGGCCTCCGCCAGTTTCGGCTCGCGTCTGCCGCCGGGCAGCGCCACCACCAGGTCGCGCTTCGTCAGCGTCGGGGCGATCTCCGCCAGGAAGTTGTCCAGCGAAATGCGATACCACGGGCCGGCCTCGCTCAGATCGTGCCGCGGCCCCAGCAGCGTGTGCCATCCGCCGGCGAGAAACCCGCGCACGTCGCCAAACGCCGCTCCGAAGGTCGGCGGACACTCGCTGGCGTCCACGATGCCCAGGATGCCCGGCTCCGCGGCCCCCACGTAGTAGATATGCCCGCCGTGCCGCAGGGCGTCGCCGCCCCGTTCGATCAGGCTGGCCATGCCCGCCGCCTGCGAATAGGCGGCCACCCGGGCGCTCTCGTACCCTCGCACCGCCGTTTGCACCAGGGCGGTCAGATCGGCTCCGCCCCGACCGCCCGGCAGCAGGCCGGCCTGCCGCGCCCCCAGCGCAAAGACGACTTCCATCAGCAGCTTGGTGGCGCTGCCTCCTTTCATTCGCGTGGAGCCGGTGATGGGTTCCGGCCCCACAACGGGATTGAGGATCAGGCAGTTTCTGCGGGTCGAGATCATGCGGACGACATCCGCGAAGGTCTTGTCCCAGTTTTCGATCTCCAGCGCCCGGGCGCGGTCCTGAGGGTTGAAGCCGATCAGATTGCATTTGCCGCCGCGTCGCTCGGAGAGCCGCAGCAGTTGAGAGGCCACGTAAGGGGCGGCGAACGCGCAGGTGATGCCGACGTAGAGCACGCTCCGCTTGCCTTCGATCAACGGCTCCAGGTCGGTCCAGGCCTGGTGTGGGTCGTCCTCCGCCTTCTCCTGCGCCTTGATGAGGGCCAGGTCGGTCCCGGCGATCAGGTGCCGGAAGTTCGGCGCCTTTCCACGGCGCTGCAGGAACCGATTGAACGTCCGGGCGGCAAACATCGCCAGCCGGCCGCTGGTGCCGGCGCCGGACAACACGATCACGCTGTCGGACCGACCCATGAGCGGGGCCGCCCAAGTCACCGCCTGCTCGATCTTCGCGGTGATCGCATCGTCGCACAGGGCGGGGAAGCCGCGATAGCCGTTGTAAATCTGGGCGTCGCTGGCCCGCAACAGCCGCACCATCTCCTCCGGCGAGGCCACGTCTATGTCGGTTGTCAGTTCGTTGGGAGACTCTGTGATCGAAGAAGCGTGCATACCGGTTGGTTCTCGATTGTGATGGCTCGGCGCCATGCCCGCAGGCACGACCTCGGGCGTGTGCTATCGCGCTGCGTGCTCAATGCCCGTCCCTGCTGAGGGCGGGAAACGGATTCTCGCCGGCCCCGCGCGCATCGCCCCGGGCCGATTCCGCGCCATGCTACCGCACTGGCCCCCGCGCCGCAAAGCAACTGGCCCTTCGGCCACGTTCTGGATATAACCGGCGCGACCATGAAAGAGAGGATTATGCGGTGAAACATACTGTCTGTCGGACCGTGTTGTGGATTCTGTGCCCCCTGGGCGGCCTGCTCGGCGGCTGCGTGGGGCCCCGCGAACCCCAGGACCCCATGCTGAGCGTCAACACGTTGCTGGACGCGCCGGCGGATTACGCCCGCGTCCGCATCGGCACGCCGGAGTGGCCCATGCCGGCGTACGCCCGATATCTCGAGGGCGTCCGCATCTGCCTGGATCCCGGTCATGGCGGCGACGCCCACAAGCGGGCCTACAAGCGCGGGCCCACCGGCGTCCGTGAGGCCGAGATGAACCTGCGTGTGGCCTTCTACCTCCGCGACCTTCTGGAAGCCGCCGGGGCCGAGGTGCGGTTGACGCGCGAGGCGGATGTGGACTCCTCCCTGGCGGAGCGGGCGGAAGTGGCCAACCGCTGGAACGCCGATCTGTTCATCTCCCTGCACCATAACGCGATCGGCAAGCCGGAGGTCAACCGCACGTCGGTCTGGTATCACGGCGACGTGGACTTCCGTCCGTCCAACTTGGATCTGGCCCGCTACCTCTGCCAGGGCCTGCTTCATGCGTTCCAGTTCCCCCAGATCAGCGGCGACGCCTTGAACTCCGACACGCTGATGTACTCCGGCGGGTTCGGCATCCTCCGGGCGGCCGACGTGACCGCCGCGCTGTGCGAATCCTCCTTCTTCACGAACCCCCAGGAGGAGCAGCGGCTCCGGACGCCCGAGCACAATCTTCTGGAAGCCTACGGCCTGTTCGACGGCCTGGCTCGGTACGTCTACGCCGGTCTGCCGCGCGTGCAGCTTGTGGAACCGGCGGATGGGCGGGTGGAACCCGGCCGGACGAAGACGCTCGTTTTCCGCCTGGATGACGGTCTGCGGAGCCGAAAAGCCTGGGGCTCTGACCGCCAGGGCATTCTCTCCAGCTCGATCGACGTCCGACTGGACGGGCAGCCCCTGGCGTTTGATTTCCAGAACAAGGGCTACGTTCTGACCGCCACCCTGCCGGCAGAGCTGGACCCCGGCGGCCATCGTGTGGACGTGCAATTTGTCAACAAGAACAAGAATTCGGTGCTGGAGCCGCGAGTGTGGATTGACCTGCCGGGCACGGTGGCGGACGCGAGCGAATACCGCCTGGGGTATCGCGCCAAGACGGATCCCTGGCTGCAGCGGCAGGTACAGGAGATCGACCGGGTTCTGTGTGCCCACCTGGGCCTGGCCGCAGAGCAGCGGGCGGTGGGGCTTCTCGATCTGACCCGCGGCCGGCTGGCCCTGATCCGCCCGGATGAGATGTATTATGGGGCCAGCGTGCCGAAGATCGCCATTCTGCTGGCCTGGTTCGAGACCCAGCCCGAATCGGCCGAGAATCTCGCCCCGGACGTGCAAGAGGCGCTGGGCCGGATGATCAAGCTCTCAGACAACCCGGCGGCCGCCCGGTTCAGCCGGCAACTCGGCCTGCCGGCCATTGCCGAGGTGCTCGAATCATCCAGGTACAGGTTCTACGACAAGAAGCACGGCGGCGGACTCTGGATGGGCAAGCACTATGCTCCGGGTGACGAGCGACTGCGTGATCCGTTGCGGGACCTGTCGCACGCCGCCACGGTCCGGCAGTGTCTGCGGTTCTACCTGATGATGGACCAGGGACGGCTGGTCAGCCCGGCCGCGTCGGCAAAAATGAGGGATATCTTCGCGTCTCCCGAGCTGGACCACGTTGCGTCCAAGTTCCTGAAAGGTCTGGCCGGGCGTGACCGGACCATCCTGCGCAAGAGCGGGACGTGGGAGGATTTTCACCACGACACGGCCCTGGTGGAGGGGGAAGGTCGGCGATACATCCTGGTCGCCCTGACGCAGAGTCCGCGCGGCGAGGAGTATCTTGAGGAACTGGCCGCAGCCGTGGATGACCTGCTGGCGCCGGCTCCGGCCGCCGACGAGTGAACCGTGCGACCTGAGGCGGTTGGGTGTCCGGGTTGTCGAAACCGGGGTGAGCTCGTATAGTCTGCCCAACGGTCGTGGCGGTTGCGCGGGGATACGACGCCGACATTCCCTTGTCCAGACCAGGAGCGTTCCATGCTGATGTTGCCTTTGGCCAGCGTCTCGGCGAAGTTCACCATTTATGACTGGGGCATCGTCGTGGCGTACCTGGTCTTCACGACGTTGCTCGGCATCCGGATGGCGGGCAAGCAGGCCACCTTGCGCGACTTTTTCCTCGGGGGCCGCAAGCTTCCGTGGTACGCCGTCAGCGGTTCGATCGTCGCGACGGAAATCAGCGCCGTCACGTTTATTGGCGTGCCGTACGTGGTCTTCAAACCGGGCGGCAATTTCACCTATCTGCAGCTCGGAGTGTTTGGCTCCATCCTCGCCCGGATTCTGGTGGGGTACTTCATCGTTCCCATGTATTACCGGCGCGAGATCTACAGCCCGTATGACTACATGGGCAATCAGCTCGGCACCCGGGTGCGGACGATGACCAGCGGGCTTTTCGTCCTGGGCGCGATTCTGAGCCAGGCCGCCCGGGTGTATCTCACCGCGCAGATCATGATTGTCCTGCTCAACGACCAGTTGAAATGGCTGGAGGCCGCCACGAGGATCGACGGACTCGCCTGGGCCATCATCATCATCGGCGTGGTGGCCACGGGCTGGACGCTCATCGGGGGAATCACCACCGTCATCTGGTCGAACGTTGTGCTGTTTCTGGTGTTTTTTATCGGCGCCGGAGTCGCGCTGGGCACCATCGCCTATGAACTGCCGGGCGGCTTTTTCGAGATCTTCCGTGAAGGCTGGAGGGCCAAGGAGTCCGGAGCGTGGGGCAAGTTCACATTTTTTGATTTCTCGCCCAGTCCGTTCAAGGAGTACACCATCTGGACGGCGGTGATCGCCAGCACGTGGGGCGGACTCTTCGCGTACGGGACCGACCAGATGCTCGTTCAGGGCATGTTCTGCTGCCGCGACCATCGCCAGGCGCGGCGCGCCATCATCGGCAGCTCGATCGGGCAGCTTGTCACGGCGATCGTGATGGTCGTCGGCGCCGGGCTCTATGCGTACTACAAGCGGAATCCGCTCTCCGGCGATGCACTCGAACTGTTCACCGGGAAGGGCGACCGGATATTTCCGATCTTCATCTGCGAAGTGGTGCCCAGGTTCCTCAAAGGGCTGATCATGGCGGCCGCGTTCGCCGCCGCGGTTTCCACGGTCATGGGCATTCTGACCGCGCTCAGCCAGACGGTCATGGGCGCGTTCTACACTCCTCTGCGCGAATGGGCGCGCGGCGGCAAGCCGGGAACCCGGGACCAGGCGGCCGAAGACCGCCGCAACGTGCTGCTGAGTCGATGCCTCGTGGTGTTCTGGGGAGCCGTCCTGTGCGTGATGGCCTACATCACGAACCGTATCGCCACGGAGTATAAGTCCATCCTCGATCTTGCCCTGGCGATGGCCGGGTTCACGGGCGGGGCGGTTATCGGCTGCTTCGTGCTGGCGGTGCTGCCCATCCCGATCGACGGCCGCGGCTATATGTGGGCCGCGCCGCTGTCGGTCTTTTCGGTTTTTGCCCTCGTGTGGCACTATGAATGGTCCCACCCCGTCTGCTGGGCCTTTGCCGCCGTCCTGCTGACACTCTGGATCGTCCGCCTGATGACGGAGGCCATGCGCGTTGCGGCGCTGGCCGACCCGACGGAACAGCGACGCCGCGCGATCGCGCTGGTGGTCCGCGACTGGCCGCAGACGCTGATCCTGGTTGCGGGCCTGGCGATGGTGCTCTGGATCAACTACTACGGCCACTGGGGCCTGATCGAGGGCGATGGCGGGATGAAGTACAAGGTTGTCGCCTGGCCCTGGTATGCGCCGTTTGGGTGCGTGGTGGCGGTCGTGTTCGGCTACCTGCTGGGTCGCCGCAGGGAGTCCAATGTCGAGCCGGCGGCCTGACGGCGTCGAAAGTTACAGACGGTTGCCCGGGCGACGGGTTTCCGCATCCTCGGCACGCCGGGGGTCCGAAGGGCCGCCCCACGAAGCGATCTGGCGTCCCGTGTTCGGCCCGCGGCGCTGTCGTTTCAATTGCGTTCCGGTGGACCGGGCGGCAAACAGTGATCTGGAGGCCCGTGTGCCGGTTTCGCATTTCGGCAACTGAACAGAGCGAAGAAGGAGGCAGAATGTATGCCTGCGGAACAGGGATCCTCAAAGTGGCTTGAGCCGACATCCTCCGGCGGCGGATGCACACGCCGCCATGCCATCAAGACCTTTGTCGCCGCGGCGGGGGGATTGGCGTTGGGCGGCACGTTGCGACGGGCGTGGGCCGATCCGCCGTGGGGCGAGACCGTTTCGTCTGAGTACCTTACGCCGGAAGGACGTGTGCTCCAGATCGGGCCGGGGTTTGGGTACAACGTGTCCGAGCGGCAGATTGCGCCCGTTCTGTTTCGAGATCCGCAGAGCGGGCGCCTCTGCACGGTCTGGTCCGGCCTGCACGAAGGTCGGGAGCGGTTGCTGATGCGCTGGTTCACGCCGCAGGATCAGTCGTGGGGGCCCGTGTGCCCCGTCGATGACCGTGCACAGGCCCGGATGCCGGGCGCGGCGACGGCCGTCCGGATCGGCGCCGTCGGCGTCATCGCGTGGCCGGAATATGCCGATGGCTGTTGGAGCATCCAATCCCGACGGCTCAACGGCGGCGGCGAACTGGAAGCCGACATGGTGGCGCTGGCCGGCCCGGGGGATGCCGGGGCCGTGCAGACGCGCCCCGCGCTTGCGGCCCTGGGGGATGTGGGCCTGCTGGTCTGGCAGGCGTGCTCGACCAGGGGCGGCGCGTTCGGGATTTATGGCCGGCGACTGGGGCCGGACGGCAAGCCGCTGGGCGAGCCGCTGGTGATCGCCGAGCACGCCGGGGCGGATTGCTTGCGACCGGCCGTCGCGGCTGTCGCGGACGGCAACCGGTTCGCCGTGGTCTACGATCGACAGGACGGGCCCGGCACGCAGAATGTGTATCTGACGTTCGTCGATGCGGCCACCGGTCGATGCGACGATGCGCTGGCGGTCACGTCGCATCCGGCCTCGGATGTGGCGGCGGACGTGGCGGCTTCCGCGGACGGTCGATTCGTGTGGGTCGGCTGGCACAGCAATCGCAGCGGCGATGACGGCTGGGATATTCCGCGCTGGTATCGCCTGGCCGCCCTGGATCTGCGGACCGGCCAGTGGTTCGAGCCGGTGTGCGAGCCGGCCGGGCGGGATTTGGGCGCCAGCGGAACCATTCAGGGGTTCGAGTTTGTGCGCTTGGCCGTCGCACCGAGCGGGGCACTCTGCGTGCTTGGCCGGCCGTCGCACGGCTTCTATCTGCAGTATTTCAGCGGCGACGAGGTGAGCCCGCTGTTTCGGCTTCCGGAAGACGGTTGGGGCGGTCGCGGGCGACAGATCAGCGCGGTGTTCGACGGCGACGGCGCCCTCTGGTGCGCCCGGCGGGACCTGGGAAAGAACCTGCTGCATCGTATCGCCGGGTTCGGAAAGTCTCTCCAGGCGCCGACGCTGAAACCGCGGACCGAGCCGTCACAGGCGGGAGCTCGCGTGCTGACCGGGATTACCGCGAAGTATTCATGGCCAGCGCCTCCCAAGGGCGCCCCGGCATTCAATCTGTATTTCGGCGACCTCCACGGGCACACGTGGCAGAGCGACGGCATGGGCGATCCGGAGGATTCATACGTTCGCGCACGCGACGTCTTTCAAGACGACTTCCACGCACTGACGGACCACGATTCGTTCGTCGGCAAGCGACTGACCGACGTTCAATGGCAGGAGCAGAAGGATCTGGTCGAGCATTATCACCGGCCGGGCGCGTTCGTGACTCTGTTCGGCCAGGAGTGGACGACGCTGCGAATGGGGCATCCGCACGGCTGGGGCCACTTCAACATCTACTCGGCCGATCCGCGCATCGTGCTGTTTGATCACACGGACCCGGCCACGCGCGATCTGCCCGATCTCTACAACGCCATCCGCGGCTACGACGCCATTGCGATCCCGCACCATATCGGCTGGACCGGCATCCCCTGGGAACAGTTGGATCCGCAGCTCACTCCGGCGGTGGAAATCTGCTCGGTGCATGGCGCGTTCGAGTATGAGGGCAACCGGCCCATTCCGCACCGCGGCGGCATGAAGGGCCACTTCCTTCGCGACGGGTTGCTGGCCGGCAAGCGCGTCGGCGTCATGGGCGGTACCGATCAGCACGGTCTGATCTGGCAGCACGGCGTATGCTGGAAACGCAACGCCTACCGGACCGGGCTGACCGGCGTCTGGGCGCCGGAGCTTTCGCGTGAGGCGATCCTCGATGCCATCCGGGCTCGCCGTACGTTCGCCACCACCGGCGTGAAGCTGTGCCTGCGGTTCCTCTGCGGGGAGCACCTGATGGGCAGTGAGTTGGACCTTGCCGAGGCGTCGCCGCCGAGGTTCACCGTCGAGGTGTCCGTCCCGTCGGACGAGGGCGAGCTGCACACGCTGGAGATTGTTCGCGACGGTGAGGTCGTTCATTGTTTTGGCGGCGAGGGCCGGCAGAGCCGGTATGTCTTCGTGGACGAGCAGCCGCCGCAAGGTCGCGTGTCGTTTTACTACCTGCGCGTCACGTTGCGTGACAACAACATGGCGTGGTCCAGCCCGATCTGGGTGAAACGAGCCTGAATCGCGCGGGGGCCTCGGGCCACAAGGGTGAAACGGAGTGTACGAAATCCGTGAAAGGGAACCGCAATGATGCAGTTGTTTCTGGCCGTTCTGGCGGCTGTCGTCGCGCAGGGAACCGAACCGGCCATGAATAATCGAGCGCCGATGGATGAAATCATCGATTCGTACCAGCCCGCCTGGATGCCGCCGGCCGGTGAGTTGAAAGGGCTGGTGGTGATCCTGGATCCGCTCGGCGGCGGGGCGGCGGCGGCCGATGACCGGATCCGTGATGACCTGGCCCTCAAGACCGGCGCGCACCTGTATCACCTGGTTCGCCAGGCCGGCGGCGCGTCTGTGATGACGCGGGCCGATGACCGCCCGTTGTGGACGGTCGAGGGCGGGCCCCGGGCGGCCCTAGCGGATATCTGCCGACAGCATAAGGCGGACATCATGCTGACGATCGGGTTTGACCGCGGGAAAACCGTGCGGGCCGTGCCGTTCGCGGACGACCCGGTGTCCTTGGCGCTGGCCGAGGCGCTGGCGCCGGCGTCCGACAAGTCGCCGGTGAATCCGCGCGGCGAAGTGAGCGTGCCCGGGGTGGCGGGCTGGTTTTCGATGCCGGATGATTCGACGGCAGCGGGCCGGCGCGGGGCATTCCATCGCGAGTGTGCGGAAACGTTGTACAAAGCGCTGGCTCAGGCGGCCGACCGCAATCGGGAGGCGCTGCGCCTGGCGCCGCGGGGTCCGGACGACGATACGGAACCGGCCGACGCGGACTCCGTACCCCATTACCCGCGTCCCAGCCTGAACCGACGGCTGGCCGCCGCCGCACGCCGCGTCTGGCCGGAGGGCAGCCTGCCGGTGGAGAAGGCGGCGTGGTTCTGCGATCTGTACTGCCGCACGAACCTGAGCGATCGAACGATCGTCTATCTCAAGCCTGAGGTCCGGGTGGATGGCCAGACGGTCATCGTGGGCGGCGCGACGAACCAGGCGATCCTGCGGGACACGCTGGCCGACGCTCTGAAGGCGGCGGGAATCGCGAACGTGCGCAACGAGATGAAGCTGTTGCCGGAGGAGGGTCGGCTGGGCGACAGACGATTCGGGGTTTGCGTGGCACCGATGGCCCTGACTTTCGCCGAGCCGTCGGAATCCGCGCCGCTGCAGACGCAGGTTCTCTACGGCGAACCGCTGTTTCTTCTGGATCACGATGCCGCACGGGGCTACTACCTGCTGCACGGGGCCGACGGATACTGGGGCTGGGTGCGGGCGGATGGCGTGCGAGCCATGACGGAGGCGGAATTCGGGCCTTATGCCGGGGCCACGCCGGCCGTGTTGCTCAAAACGGTGGAGGCGGGCGAGCAGCGGATCAGTTGCGGGGCCACGCTGCCCGTGGCTCGTCAGTCGGATTCGCAGGTGCAGCTCCTGCGCCCGGACGGGGGTTTTGTCGAGGTGCCGCTTGCGGATGTGCGGATTCTCGACACGGCCGCCGGGGCCGAACAGCGTATGCGAAGTGCCCTGGAGTTTTTGTACGTTCCGTACGTGTTCGGCGCCTTGTCCAGCGCGGGGCTGGATTGCAGCGGTCTGGTCCGCAACGTGAACGCCCAGGCGGGGATCGCCGTTTCCCGCGACGCGGCCCAGCAGGTTCTGGCCGGTCGGCTGGTGGCTCCCCGCTGGTATCCGAACGGCATCCGGCCGGGAGACTACCTGTTCTTCCTCGACCGCACCGGCAAAATCTATCACGTGGGCATCGCCATGACGCCGACCCATTTCGTGCATGCTGCGCCGCCGGAAGTGAAGATCAACAGCCTGAAGGAGGCGGATCGGCTTTTCTCCAAATACCGGGCCGAATCCTTCCTGGGCGCCAAACGCTGGTGAACGCGAGCTTCGGCCTCCGGCGCAGGCAGAGGGATCGGGCGATGGAGCGACCCGGGCGCACGACGGCCGGCGGCAATGGCCGGGGTGATGCGCCTGTGCAGGCGGAGATGCACTGATGACTGTCTCCCATCCCGCCCGGTGTATCGTGGGATTCGTGTTCGTGGGGACCGTCGCGGCCGCCGAGCAGAAGGTGGTCATTCCACCCGTTCCCACGCCGGACCAGATCGCCACCGCACCGTGTTTCGGTCCCGACGAGCGGATCGTGGCCACGCATTACTTCTACTGGTATCGCTGGCCGGACGAGCATTTCTTTGACGACGCCGGGCACGGGGACGACGCGCTGCGCAACCACTTTCCGAACGAACGCGAGGTGAGCTACGAATCTGCGGCCTGGCACCGGCGGCAGATGAAGGATCTGACGGCCGCCGGAATCGACGTCGCTCTCCTGGTGTACTGGGGCGCGCCGAACCAGTACGAAAAGTCGGGAATCCGATTCTCCGTACACGGCATCCCTCCCCTGGTGGCCGCATTGGATGAGCTGGCCCGCGAAGGCAACGCGCCGCGGATCGGGCTGTTTTACGACACGTCCACGCTGTTGGCCGATTTCGCCTTCTGCGAGCAGCGCGATCGAAACGTGGACCTGCGCGATGAGGAAGGGAAGGATATTTTCTATCGCACCATCCGCGATTTCTTCTGCCTGGTGCCGCCGCGACACTGGGCCTGCGTCGAGGGCCGGCCGCTGGTCCAGTTGTACGAGTCCGCATTCTCGGCCGGGCACGATCAAAGCACGATCGACCATGTATACCGGCGCTTCGCCGAGGACTTTGACGGCCGGCGGCCGTTCATTGTGGCCGGCCCGTCCTGGTCGTTCACGGCTGACGCCCGCACCGGCTGGGGTGCGGCGCTGCGCGGGCCGATTCTCGGCGAGGGCGCGGCCCAGGTGGGGCCGGGGTACGACGATTCGCCCGTGCCGGGCCGGAACACGCCGACCCGCGATCGGCTGGGCGGAGGGTTCTATGCCGCGTCATGGCTGATGGCCTTCCAGGCGAAACCCAGGCTGGTTATCGTGGAAACCTGGAACGAGATGCACGAGGGGACCCCCATCTGTGAGACGGTGGAGGACGGCCGTTTCTACATCGATCTGACGCGCCGATTC
Source organism: Planctomycetota bacterium (assembly GCA_052034525.1). GTDB lineage: Bacteria > Planctomycetota > Phycisphaerae > UBA1845 > UBA1845 > JAFGJQ01. The sequence continues at coordinate 1,604 of JBPOIK010000146.1, read as the reverse complement.
GCGGATTCGTTCAAAGCCGGCCGAACTCCGGGGTCCGACGACTGGTCGATGGCCGTCCGTGCGCTGCTGGGCGCGGACCGATCGAAACGGGAGGGCCGCGAGTCTGCCAGCCGTCTGAAATTGATCTGCCGGGCGACCTCCGAGGGTACGCTCGTGGAGGACGGATTGCGGGTGTGTTCGGGCGTGGAAGACGGCCCATTCGAGATCACACGGGTGGAGGGCGAACCCTGCATTCGGACGCGGCGCGGCATCGGGAACGATCGGTACCTCTATTTCGACATCGCGGACCCGTACTACTACGACCATCGGGGTTCGATCACGATGCGGTTCACCTATTGGGACGCCGGCCGCGAGCCGATCATCATCCAGTATGACAGCGTCTCAGACACCGGATCACTGGCGGCTCGCTACCGGCCATGCCCGCAGACCGTCACTCGCACCGACACGAAGACCTGGAAGACGGCCATTCTTCGGCTTCCGGAGGCCCGTTGCGCGAACGGCCAGAACGGCGGCGCGGATTTCCGATTCCACTCGCCCGGCGGGGATCTGGCCGTCCGCCAGGTCGAATTGTCCAAACTGCCCGACCACTACGGCCGGTAGCTGCCGGTTGACGCCGGTGCGGGCGCCTTGTCGGGACAGTCGGGCCGGGGTAACAATAGGCGGGTGACCGGGCGCGGTCTGGTTGCGACAAATCGCGGGTAACAGTGAGGGTCCAGGATATGCAACGGAATGCGAGTTCATTCGCCAGGGTTGGGCGAATTCGGCGATGGGCACGGTGGGTGCTTTCCGGGGGTGGGGTTTTCAGCGTCTCGATGGGGCTGGCGGGCTGCGGTGCAATGGCCGTCGCGGGCGCGGGGGTGGCCTTCGGCCTGCTGACCGGCGCATTTCTCGGCCGGGTCCAGGCCACCTTTGCCGCTACGGCCCGATCGTACCAGTTTTCCGAGCGGGGCAACTCCCAGGTGCGGTTTGGCGGCAATCCGTACAGCAACATTCTCCTGACCAATTTCCAGGGTCGGTTGCCCGGCTTTCACGTGGTGCTCATCAACATTCACGGCAAGGCGATGACCGCCGCGCAGGCCGAGGGTGCGCCGGACTACAACACGGACGTGGGCATAGACTTTCAGACCGTTCCACCCACCCTGGTGGGAACGATTACCAGCGCGGACGGCAGCGAGACCCATACGCTGGCCGAGTTGTACCCCACGGTGGGCCCGGTATCGGTCAGCCTCAGCGACATCGACTCGGATGGTCGTGTCAGCGTTCGGTTCACGATCGAGGCGGAGAACGCCGGAGGCGACCACCTGGAGTACAGCCTTATCTGGCACGCGCAACTCGACGCCGCCGGCGTCTCGCTGAGCGGAGACGTGGACATCGAACGCGTGCTCACGACCCAGAACGGCGAGGAGATCGTCCTGACCGGCACGGGGTCGATGGACACGGTGAAGCAGTAAACGGCTTGCCGCGAAGAGGTGGCTCAGTTCGGCGCCGCTCGGAATGGCCGGCGCCGCCGTGGACCGATCGGGCGCCCCCCGGTGGCGGGGGGGCCGCACTAACGCCCAAGTGGGGAACACCCGGGGCGGCGGGCCCCGCGGGTTGCCGGGGTG
>JBPOIK010000197.1:0-15829 GCA_052034525.1 Planctomycetota bacterium | reverse complement strand
GGAAACGACGAGACCCCGAGGGGATCACCCCACGGGGTCTTGCGTTAACTAAGCACCGCTGAAATCAGCGGATTGAATTTTGGCTCCCCGAGTAGGGCTCGAACCTACAACCTAGCGGTTAACAGCCGCTCGCTCTACCGATTGAGCTATCGGGGAACGACCCGGGCCGAGGCCCAGACAAGATCAGTCTACCGGCCTTGGGGGGCACGTCAAGGGCCTGCCGCGGCGGGAGTGCCGCCCGTCCGCTGCGGAACCCGATGGGGCTTGGATTCCTTGCCCGACAAGGCGTACACGAAAGGCCTCTACCGCCCCGGCCGGGTTTGCCATCGGCACCGTGGCAGTGGAGGAACGGGCGATGGGCCGACGAGCCGGCTGCCGCTGCGGAGGGTTGTGATGGCTTGGGCTCCCCATCGCCGGCCGGTATGGCGGCGCGGTTCACTTCGCCGGCACGCCCAACTGCGTCATGAGGAACGCCCATGTGTCGACGGTTTCTTCGATGCGTTTGGAGAGCGGCATGCCCTGGCCGTGGCCGGCTTTGTCTTCCACACGCAGCAGGATGGGGCGTTTGCCGCTGGTTGCCTGTTGCAGGGCGGCTGTCATTTTGAATGCGTGCATCGGCTGTACGCGACTGTCCGAGGCGCCGGTGGTCAGGAGCACGGACGGGTAGTCCACGCCCTCCCGCACGTGGTGGTAGGGTGAGTATGCGTAGAGCCATCGGAACTGCTCGGCGTCTTCGGCGGATCCGTATTCCGGAATCCACAATCGGGCGATGGCGAAGTGGTGGTAGCGGATCATATCCAACAGCGGCACCGCGCAGACCACGGCCTGGAACAGATCCGGACGCTGCACGAGGCACGCGCCCACCAGCAATCCGCCGTTGCTGCCGCCCATGATCGCCAGTTTTCCGGGGCGTGTGTAGCCCAGACGGATCAGCGTTTCCGCAGCAGCGATGAAGTCGTCGAAGACGTTCTGCTTCTTCGCCAGCCGGCCCGCCTCGTGCCATTCCTGTCCGAACTCGCCCCCTCCGCGGATGTTCGCGACCACGTAGATCCCGCCGGCCTCCAGCCACGGAATCTGCCGCGTGGAGAAGCCAGGCGTAATGCTCACGTCGAATCCGCCGTAGCCGTAAAGCAGGGTCGGGTTGTCGCCGTTGCGCTCCAGGCCCTTGCGGCTGATGATGAACATGGGGACCTGCGTCCCGTCTCTGGAGGTGAACCAAACCTGTTGCGTCTGAAACTGTGTGAAGTCCGCGTCCACGTCCGCCTGCTCCAGCATCTCCTGCGTGTCGGTGCTGATCTGATATCGAAAGTTCGTCGGCGGATAGACGAACGACTGAAACGAGAAGAACATCTCATCGCCGTCCGGTTCGCCGTTCACACCGCCGATGCTGCCCGGAAGGGGCAGATCGAGCTCCTTCAGGAGCTTCCCATCCAGTGAGTACATCAGCAGCCGCGAATGCACGTCTTCCGAAATCGTCACGAAGAGTCTTCCGCCGATGATCGAGAAATCCTCGATCACGCCGCGTTGCTGCGGGAGCACGTCCGTCCAGTATTCCGGGCCGGGCTGATCCACGGGCGCGCGGACGATGCGGTAGCGCGGCGCCCCAACGCTGGTCCGCAGATAGAGCATCCCACCGTACGTGTCCCCTCCCGTCAGGCCATCCTGACCTTCAACGATCGGTCGAAACGGTTCGCCAGACCCCGCCGGACGGATGTAGAGGTCGTTCTTCGCCCAATCGACCGTCCGGCCCAGCATGACATACCGGCGGTCCGAGGTGAGCGACACACTGAGCATCTCTTCCTTCGTCCGCAGATCGCCGAGCACCAGCGGATCGTTGCGCCAGTTGTCGCCCAGGCGATGGTAATAGAGTTTTTTGAAATAGTTCTCGTCTCCGGCGGGTACCGTGCCCGGTTCCGGATATCGGGTGTACAGGAATCCCTTGCAATCCGGATCCCAGGCGATGCTGCTGTATCGCGTGTTCGGAATGACGTCGTCCAGGTGCCGACCCGTCGCCACGTCCAGAACGTAGAGCGTGCTCTTCTCCGAGCCGCTCTCGCTCTTCCCATATGCGATCAGCGACGCGTCCGGCGTCGGTTGCATCCAGTCCAACGCCACGGTGCCGTCCGCGCTCCAGGTATTCGGGTCGAGAATCGGACGCGGAACGGCCGTGTGGCTCCCGTCGCGTGCATAGATCACCCCATGGTTTTGGTCGCCCTCCCGCTTGTAGAAGAGGTACCGCGTCTGATGGACGCGAGGGCAGGACACCTGTGTGTAGGTCAGCAACTGTGTCAGCCGCTTTTCCAGATGGGGCCGGTGCGGATCAGCGTCCAGGAGCGATCGGGTGTATCGACGCTGCGCGGCCAGCCAGGCCCGGACTTGCGGATCTGCGTCGTTTTCCAGCCATCGGTACGGATCGGCGACCTGCACTCCGTGGATCGTCTCCACAACATTCACCTGCTGCGTGTTCGGCGGGAGCTCGCATCCCGCCATCAGAATTCCCGTCATCAGCAGTGCGGACAGGCGCCCGACCCTCTGGAACCAGTGATACATGACAACGCTCCTTGGCAACACGGCGTTTCGGCCGGTGCACCCGGCCACACCGGACGCACTATGCGCGGTGACGGCCTGCCGGGCAAGGCGGCAGCCTGCAAAAGCCTCCCGATGCCGGAAGGATTCTGTCAGCCGTGGGGAATCATGCTAAGGAAGGATTCGTTCGCGAAAGTCGTGTTCCAGGCGGGCCGATTGCGCGCCCCAGTTGCGGTGGATATGGCCGGGGGTGCGTCCGGCCGTGTTCGCAATTCTCGAACGAGCTCTCCCTCCAGAATCCGACACGCCACCTGGTCGCGGGCTGTCTGCCAGCATTCCAACACTGCGGGACGGCTTGTCGAAACGGCGACATGGAGACGACCGAGAGTGAGTCCACGACATGCTTCAGAATCGAGGCACCGGAGGAGCGAATGCCGTCCTTGGACTCGAGGCCGGAATGCCCGGGTATGCAGTACATTATGACACCTTAGACGGCATATGTGCTAACTGGCGTATTGGTATTGTGTTATGGCACAAAACACCTGAAAGGCTGCCGGATCTCGTGGAATTTTGCGGATTCGAACTGGACTACCTCGAAAATAATGAGGGGGATCCGATGAAATATGTTGCATTGATACGCATAATCGACTACAGTCTGACCACCATGAGCAGTCCAGACAACACCGTTCGTTCCAAACGGGATCGCCAAGCGGTCATTGCTGAAGCGGTGCGCACCGGGCGGGTCACCACGCAGGGAGAGTTGCTCGCATGCCTCCGCACGTATCGGATCGCGGTCAATCAGTCCACGCTCAGCCGTGATCTGGCCGAGTTGGGCATCCGCAAGGCGGACGGCCAGTACGTCATAGCCGAACCCGGAGACGCCGGTGCTCCGCAACTCAGCTTGGCGTCGGCGGTGCGGCGTTTCACCACGTGCGGGCCCCACCTGATCGTGATGACCACCGGGCAGGGACAGGCCCAATCCGTGGCGGTGGCGATCGATGTCGCCCGAGAGCCCAGCATTATTGGGACTCTGGCCGGGGATGACACCCTGTTCATTACCACGAAGAATCGGAGGACACAGGCCGTAGCTTTGCGGCGCATCTGCCAGTGGTTCGGGGACAAGTATGAGCGCTGAGGAATTTGTTCTGGCCTGCTCCAGTGGACTGAACACGTCCGCCATCATTCCGTGGCTGATTGACCGTCAGTACGATATCCATGCCCTTCCGGTGGACGTAGGCCTGGAGGAGCACCGGCCCGCTCCATGCGGAAAGGTCCTGGCGATGGGTGCCCAAACCGCCGTCGCCTCGAATGCCAGGCCGCTAATGTTCAGCACGGTCATTCCGATGACCATTTGAGAGAAGTGTGGATTGCTCACACGCGGTTGCCGAAGGCTTCATTCGGCTGAGCTGGCGGGAGACTGTCGGCCGGACGAGCGGGGACCACGGTTATGCAGACGTTCGGGAAACAGGATTCGTCGTTGGATCCGGCCTTTGCGGAGACCAACCTGTGCCTGAAAAAGGATTGGCTCCTTCGTCCATATGAGCTGCGGTTTCAGCGCGCACACGGCCAGGTTCTGCGGAGTGCCGGAATCATCGCCTCCGGCGAGCTTGCGGATATCAACCGCGGGCTTGACGCCGGCGCGGAGGCGTGTGCGCCTGCGTGGTGCCCGGACAACGACGCGGAGGATCTGCATACCTGGCTGGAAGCCGTCTTGCCCGTCAGGCACCGGGGCGGTGGCGGTCGAGGCGCGGTCGGAAGGAGCCGCGAATGCGGCCGGCGGGGTGGGGTCCGCGGCCCGATACCAGACGATCGGCAGCGCATCACCCGCGGAGACCCGCCGCGTGGCGGCGGAACTGCTCCGCGATCTGGGCAGATAACGGATCCAAGAAAGTGACCTCGAAGCATACTCCCTTCAGGGAAGGGCGAAATATCGTGGCGAACGTCCGGCGGATCGTCGTCAAAGTCGGCAGCGCGGTGATCTCTGAAAAGGGGCGGTTGCTGCCCGATGTCATCGCGGAGATGGCGCAAGAAGTGGTCAACTTGCGTCACCGCGGCTGCGAAATCGTCATGGTCGTTTCCGGAGCGGTGGCGGCCGGGTATGAGCCACTGGGAATGCCCAGTCCGCCCTCGCAGGTCGTGGAGCGACAGGCCGCCGCGTCGGTCGGACAGCACCGGCTCCTCACCATCTTCGCAGAAAGGTTCGCAAAGCATCGGTTTCATGTCGCGCAGTTGCTCATGTCGGCGGATGACATCGAGAATCGCCGGCGTTTTCTGTCCGCCCGGCATACGATGCAGGAGCTGCTGGCACGCGGGGTCGTGCCCATTATCAACGAAAATGACGCTCTGTCCGACGACGAGGACAAGGTCGGCGATAATGATCATCTGGCCGCCCTCGTGACCAACGTGGTGTCCGCCGACCTGCTCGTTATTCTCAGCACGGTGGAGGGACTCTGCGCCGACGGGGGCGCCGGGCCGGTGATCCCGCTGGTCGAGGTCGGCTCGGACGTGGAGCATCATATTCGCGGCAAACTGTCCGCCACCGGCGTCGGGGGCATGAAGGCGAAGGTCTCTGCCGCCCGTCTGGCGGCCTTCTGGGGCGTGCCCACGGTCATCGGTGACGGTCGCCGGCCGGGGCTTCTGATGCGCCTTCTGGACGGCGAGCCGGTCGGCACGATGTTCGTTCCACGGATGCACCGCATCACGCAGCGAAAACGGTGGATCGCCTTTCGAAACCGATCCACCGGAGCGGTGATTGTGGACGTCGGTGCTCGCCGGGCGCTGCTCCGCAACGGCGCCAGCCTGCTTCCGTCCGGCGTCACCGGCGTGGAGGGCAGGTTTGCGATGGGCGCCCGGGTTGACATCCGCGACGAAACGGGCGAGGTGTTTGCGGTGGGCCTGGTCTCGTACTCGTCCGACGAAATCTTCCGGCTCCGCGGCCGAAAGGCCAGCGAGATCAAGAGCATTCTTGGATACGAATACGTACACGAGATCGTCCATCGTGACGATCTCGTGCTCACGCATCAGATGCAATCCGGAGAGGACGCGGTGCCACCGGCCCCGCCGCTTGCCGCCGTGCCCCGCGAGGGAGCGGAAGGAGCAGACCTGTGACCATCGACATACGTGATATGGCAAGACAATCGAAGGCGACGGCCGCCGCGGTCGCCACCCTGCCCACGAACACCAAGAACGCCTGCCTGCTGGACCTGGCGGATCGACTCACCTGCTCCGGCGAGGCCTTACGTGCGGCCAACGGGAGGGACCTGGCATCCGCTCGAGACGCCGGCCTGACGGACGCCAAGCTTCGCCGACTGGTCCTCGACGAGCCGGCCATCCGCCAGATGGCCGACGGGTTGCGGCAGGTTGCATCGTTGCCCGACCCCGTGGGTCAGGTGACACGAGAATACACCGTACCCAGCGGCCTGAGGGTGCAGAAGGTCCGGTGCCCGATCGGCGTGATTCTCATGATCTACGAGGCCCGGCCCAACGTCACGGTGGACGCCTTTGCCCTGTGCTTCAAGGCGGGCAACGCCTGCATTCTCAAGGGCGGGCGGGAAGCCGTTCACTCCAACGAAACGCTGGCCCGGATCATCCACGATTCCCTGAGGGCCAATGGAGTGCCGGCCGCCGCTCTGACGCTGTTGACCACTTCGGATCGCCGGGAAATTCGCGAGCTGCTGTCGTGCGAGGAGTCCATCGACCTGGTGATTCCGCGCGGCGGAGCGCCACTGATCCATTTCGTTCATGAGCACTCGCGCATTCCCACCGTGCAGCACTTCCACGGTGTCTGCCACATCTACGTGGACGCGTGCGCGGATCTGAACCAGGCCCTCGAGATCTGCGCGACGGCCAAGACTTCGGCGCCGGCAACCTGCAACGCGGCGGAGTGCATTTTGATCCATGAAACGGTCGCGCAGACGTTCGTGCCGCGGCTGATCGAGCGCTACACGCGCGAGGGTGTCGAGGTTCGCGGCGACCCGATCGTCTGCTCGCTGGCCGCCGGAAACGCCCGCCGGGCCGGGGACGACGACTGGGGCCGCGAGTTCCTGGATCTGACGGTGGCGGTGCGCGTCGTGTCCGATCTGGAGGCCGCCATCGCTCACATCCAGCGCTACGGTTCGAACCACACGGACGCCATCATTACGAAGGACAACACCGCGGCAAGCCGCTTCCTTGACCGCGTACAGTCGTCCTGCACGCTGGTGAACGCCTCCACTCGCTTCAATGATGGGTTCCAGCTTGGCCTTGGGGCCGAGATCGGCATCAGCACCTCGAAGATCCATGCCTTCGGCCCGATGGGTCTGGAGGAGCTGACGACGCAGCGCTATCTCGTGCATGGCGCCGGGCAGACCCGTTGAGGCTTTGCGGCATGCCTCGCGGCGGAAGAATCCGCAGCCCGCTGGCCAGGCCGTCTCAATTCCCCAGAGCCAGGAAGTTCTTCAGCAGAAGGTGGCCCTGTTCCGTCAGAAAGCTCTCCGGGTGGAACTGGACGCCTTCGATCGGCATTCGCGTGTGCCGGATGCCCATCAGCTCGCGGCGATCGGTCCAGGCACTGACCTCAAAATCGGCCGGCACCGAATCGGACGCAATCGCCATCGAGTGATACCGTGTAGCCACGAAGGGATTCGTCAGTCCGGTGAAAATCGTCTTGCCGTCGTGAAAAATCTCGCTCGTCTTACCGTGCATCAACCGCTCGGCCCGCACGATGGCGCCGCCGAATGCCTGCCCGATGCACTGGTGCCCCAGACACACGCCCAGGATCGGCATCTTCCCCGCCAGGTGTCGGATGATGTCGATGCTGTTCCCGGCCTGATCCGGCGTGCAGGGGCCCGGCGAGACGATCAGGTGCGTCGGCCGGAGAGCCTCGACCTGCTCGGCCGTAACCACGTCATTCCGGCGGACTTCCATCCGTCGGCCGGCGTCCAATTCGCCGATCCGCTGCACGAGGTTGTACGTAAAGGAATCGTAGTTGTCGATGATCACGATCATGGAGGCAGAACGTAGCACGGACTCCGCGCGGCGGCAACGAACGTGAATCGCCCCGCGTCCGGCCGGTTCGGGAACGCGACGGGCGCGATTGCTATTGCGGTGGTGTGCCGCCCTCCGCAGAGAAGAGACGGGCCATTAAGTCCCACTTGATTTACATGCGGGGGACAGGGTTCGCGATGCCGCGTTCTTCGGGGCAAAATGGTTGCCTGACAGGAATCCGCCCGGCCGGGCGTCTCTAGGAATAGTCATGACCATGCCGGTCACAGCCGGGTTCGATCCCGAACTCTCGATGGTGGAGGCCGTTCGTGACGGCGACCGCCGAGCGTTTGAAGACTTGGTACGTGGCAACGACCGGTGGGTCCGCGGCGTCGTGTTCGGCGTGCTGGGGGACCCGGACGCGACCGATGACGTGATTCAGCAGGTGTGGGTGGCGGTTTGGAGCCGAATCGGGGACTTGCGGGATCTTCAATCGTGGCGACCGTGGCTCTACCGACTGGCTCGGAACGCGGCAATCGACGCGCAGCGGGATCGTCGTCGATCCCCGCGCCCCCACACGCCCGTCCCCGAGACGGTTGCGGTGTCATCGGCCGTTCCGGCGCACGTGCTGTCACGGCAAGAACGCCAGGGGATGGTTCTGGAGGCGATCCAGGCCCTGCCGGCCATTTATCGCGAGCCGTTTGTGCTGCGGCACGTGCAGGACTGGTCATACCGGCAGATCGCCGAGGTCATGGGCATTCCGGTGGATACCGTCGAGACGCGATTGGTCCGGGCGCGTCGGCATCTTCAGGCCGCCCTGAATGGAAAGGTCTAAGCCATGTTCCAGCCCGATGAACGGTTGGAGCGACAGATGAATCGAAGCCTCGATGGAGAGCTCGGACCGGACGAGCAGTCCGCGTTGGATCGTGCGCTGTTGGGCTCGCCGGAACAACGGGAGGCGTATCGGCAGATGCAGCGCGTGGATGACGCGGCCGCCACGGTGCTCCAGTCGCTGTTTCCCCAGCCGCAGCCGATCCGAACCGTGCTTCTCCCGGAGCGCCGAGCGGTTCGGCGGAAACGGCGGCTCTGGTGGTCCGTGCCGATCGCTCTGGCGGCCGCCGCGGCCATCGCGGTGTTCGTCGTTCCGCGGATTCTGGTTTCGGAGGGTTCGGAGGGGGCGAGAGTCGCGGAAACGCAAGGCGCCCCCTGCGTGCCCGTATCCACGGCAAGCAACGAATCTGCGTCAGAGTCCGCCGCGGATGTTGACCGGAATCAACCGATGCAGCGCATGCACCCTCGAAGGCTTGATCGCCGGGTGGATCGCGACTGGATCGCCGTGCGCGGGGCGGATGGAAACATCTATTGGCTCGAAGTGAATCGCCAACGAACATTTGAGGATCCCGGAACCCGCGACGGCGCCGTTCGACTCGCCGGCGGAGAGCTCTGATCCTCCATTCAGTAAGGAGCTGGAATCATGTTCCCCACTTCGACTCGGATTCGCGCGACGTCCCGTGTGGCCTGCCTTCTTGGGCTGCTGCTCGCGGCTGTGCCTGCGGCGCACGCGGCATGGCTCGGCGTTCAACTGCAACCCGTACCCGATCTCCTGGCCGCTCACACGAAATTGCCGGACGGTGGACTGCTGGTGCAGAATGTCCTGCGCGACGGACCCGCCGATCGCGCCGGGCTGGACCGCTGGGACATCATCACCGCGATGGACGGCCGGCCGGTCACCAGCGATCTGACGGTCTTCACTGCGGAAATCCAGCGAAAACCCGCCGGCGAGACGATCACCCTTTCGTACATTCATGCGGGCCAATCGACTACGGCCACGGTCACGCTGGGGGAACGGTTCGACCCTCCCGGCGAGGCGGACTGGAAATACGACTCAGAGCAGCAGGATATTCTTCAGGAGCGCATTCGCGTGCGCGGTCACGCGCTGACCAAGGACGACCGGGGCAATTGGATGCTCCGCGACCTTCCTGATTTCCCCGAGGCGCTTTCCCTCCCCGGCGATCTGAGAGAGCTTTTCCAGGGCATTACCATGCACGTGTCCGTGAGCAACGACGAAAAGGGGGGCCATCGCGTCAACATTTCCAGGGAGGAGTCGGACGGAGAAAAGATCCAGGTCACGATCCAGGGAGACGAACCCATTCTCGTTCGCCGCACCCGGATCACCGGGGGCCAGGAATCCACCACGGAAGAGACGTACGCCGACATGGACGCCTTGCGGCAGGCGGATCCCGAAGTGTACGAGATGCTCGACGGCACCCGGCAGCGAGGAATGCTCCGAATGAGTCCCTTCGGTCCGGATGTGGACCCGCGCGCCCTGAGACTGGAGAGCCTCAGGCGTATGGAGAGTCAACTGAACTCCTCCAGCCAGGCACTCGCGGACTACCTCGAGGCGTTGACGAAGGAATTCGGCGCCGGAGCATTCGGTGTTGCGGGCAACAAGGGTTTGACCATCCTCCCCCGTCCCTTCGGCAGCGACCAGAAGTCGGGGGTGGCGTTTCGTGTGCAACCTGACGGCCAGATCGAAGTCACCCGTCGGACCGGCGATATTGATCTGACGGATGTCTATCGCGACGAACAGGACCTCAAGACGCGCGATCCGGCCACCTACGAGCAGTATCAGAGCTTGCGCGCCGACTGACACAAGGACACTGCCATGATCCGTGCCGCCCGTGCCGCCGCCGGATATCGGACGGTGAGTCGGAGGGCCCGTGTTGCTCCCCTAAGCCTCGATGAATTCCGCCACCAATCCGTAACTAGACGTTTTTACGGATGTTATGCGAAGTCGAGTGGAGCGACACCCTGCGCAGAGTAGTTGGACCAGCCTTGCCATAGCTATTCCGGATTTACCGCCTGCGCCTAACAGAGTGCGCTTGTTACCGGACTGTACTCGAGCAACCCCTCCAAGAAATCACACTGCAGCTGTACTGCATTTGCCCCATTTTAACAGGGCACTAAGGCGGCCATATGAGCGGGCATCGCAGGCGAACCGCGGAGTATCCACCATGCAAGGCATTTGCAAGAATGGAGTGTAATCATCTACAAATCAGAGTGTTCGGATGTATTCTGGCCGATCATTCCCTGGAAACCTCAATGTGTATCCACAAGCGATACACACCAAACTCTTCCCATATATTGCACTTTCCCCAGTTTAACAATTCCCTTTACATTACGAATTTCTGTGGTATCTAAGAGTTTGCCAGATCACCGGACTCGGTAAGTTCTTACCCACGGATAGGGAGAATGTTGCATGAAGCAAACCAGCGACCCGATTGGGAAGGCGTGGAAGCGGTACTTGAAGTCCCGCGACATTGCGACCCGCAATGAGATCGTGGTGCACTACAGTCACCTGGTGCACACTCATGCCGCAAGGCTCTCGCGAAAGCTGCCCGCTCAAATCTCGTATGACGAGATCGCCAGCGCCGCGTTTGACGGCCTGATCGAAGCGGTCGAGGCCTACGATCCCCGCCACAAAGCCAAATTCGAGACGTTCTGCCAGCAACGCATTTCCGGGGCGGTCATGGATTGGTTGCGTTCGCTGGATTCCCAGTCGCGGACGGTCCGGACTTTTGAGAAGCGTCAGATGCACGTTCGGGAGATGCTCGACGCCGAATTCGGCCACGCCCCCAGCCACGCCGAGATTGCCAAGCGGATGGGGGTTACCCAGGCCCGGTACGACCACTTGTGCCGCCTTTCTCAACTCGGCAAGGAGATCCACTTCAGTGCTATGGAGCCGCAGAATGATCGCAGCACTCGCGGAAGTGGGCGATCGTGGGACGTGGGCGATCCGCGGCAGGAGGATCCGACCTCGCCCGTGACGCGCGAGATGCTCACGAACTACATCACACGCGGGCTCTCGCGGGAGGAACGGCTGGTCCTGATTCTCTACTACTACGAGGATCTTACGATGGCCGAAATCGGGCTTGTGTTGAACCTGTCCGAGTCGCGCGTCAGCCAGATTCACAAGGAGATCCTGGGGCGCCTTCGGCAGCGGTTCGGAACAACTCTGACCGAAGAGCTCGTGGCCTGAACCCGATCCGAGCGGCGTGTTCTTTTTTTTGCTCGGTTCGTGAAATCGTACTCGATAGCCCGATTGTCTGGGCTGCTCGGGGAACCGCGCCATCCGGGTCCTCGCTTGATCGGGCGTTGAGGTGGACTTACCATCGCCGGCATGGAACGGAATGTCCGGCTTCTGGTCGCATACGACGGCAGCGAGTACCACGGCTGGCAGGTACAGCAGGGCCTGCTGACGATCCAGGGGCTGCTGGAGCAGGCGGCGCGGCGTGTCTGTCGGCACCAGACGGTAATCGTCGGCAGTGGCCGGACGGACGCGGGGGTCCACGCGGCAGGGCAGGTGGCGCATCTCAAAACGACATGCACCATTCCGGCCAAGAATCTGCGGCGGGCCATCGGGGCCCGGCTTCCCAAGGATATTTCGCTTGTTGACGTGAGCGATGTCTCACCGGCGTTTCACGCCCGGCGTGACGTGGTTCGCAAGCTGTACCGCTATCGCATCCACGCGGCACCGGGGCGCCCGGTGAGTCGGACGACGCAACGCTATACCTACCATTTCTGGAATCCCCTGGATGTGGAGCGGATGCAGGCGGCGGCCCGGCATTTCGTCGGGAGCATGGACTACAGCGCGATGGCCACCAAGGGCTGTGTCCGGGAGACCATGGTTCGCACCGTGCTGCGCTGCGACGTTCATCGCGACCTGGACGAGATTGTCGTCGACGTGATCGGCAAGGGGTTCCTCTATAACCAGGTTCGCAACATGGTCGGCACTCTGATCGAGATCGGACGCGGGCGGTGGGAGCCGGATCATCTGCGCCTCATTTTGGAAAGCGGCGATCGCAGCCAGGCCGGTCCGACGGCGCCGGCGCGGGGGCTCTCCCTGCAATGGGTCGAGTATCCGCCGGAACTGCTGGACCCGACGTATCGCCCGCCTGGCTGGGTCGATGGGGCGGCAGAGACCTCCACGGGTCAGGATTCGTCCGCCGTTTCCGCCGACGCGGAGACGGAATGAGCGGCTATGGGCTATGCACGTCTGTCATGTTATCACACGCTTGATCATCGGGGGTGCCCAGGAAAACACTCTGCTGACCTGCGAAGGGCTGGTTCGGCGCGGACATGAGGTGACGCTGATCGCCGGGCCGGACACCGGGTCGGAAGGTACTCTGTGGCCCCTGGTGCAAGAATGCTGCACGCGTGTGGTTCGCGTCGGGTCGCTTCGGCGCAACATCCACCCGCTGGACGATCTGCGTTGTGTCGGAAGGCTGGCGGGCCGCCTGCGCGAACTCAGGCCGCAGATCGTGCATACGCACAGCAGCAAGGCGGGAATTGTGGGACGTCGGGCAGCCGTGCGGGCGGGCGTGCCGGGCATTGTCCACACCATCCACGGTATGAGCTTCAATCGCACCCAACGTCGGTCCGTGCGGGCACTCTACCGCCTGCTGGAACGACGGGCGGCCCGGCACACGCACGCCCTGGTGAGCGTGGCCGACGCCATGACCGAGCAGGCGGTGGCCGCCGGCCTGGCGCCGCGCGAGAAGTTCATCACCATCTATTCCGGAATGCGGACGGAGCTGTTTCGGCCCGAGCCCGAGGTGCGGCGCCAGATTCGGGCGGAATGGGGCGTTGCGCCGAACGACGTGGTCGTCGGCACGGTGGCCCGGCTCTTTCCCAACAAGGGGTATGACGATCTGGCGTCGGCCGTGCCGCGAATTCTGAAGCAGGCGCCGCATTGCGTCTTTGTCTGGGTGGGCGGTGGTCCCCGCCGCCGCTGGTACGAAACGATGCTGGAGAGCAGCGGAGTCCGGCAGCGTGTGCGCTTCACCGGACTGGTGGCGCCGGCGGAGATTCCCCGATTGCTGAACGGCTTCGACCTGTTGGCACACACGTCACGGTGGGAGGGGCTGCCTCGCGCGGCCGTCCAAGCCCTGTTGACGGAGGTGCCCGTCGTCGCGTATCCGATCGACGGGACGCCGGAGGTGGTGATCCCCGACAAGACCGGCCTGCTGGTGAAGGCGTTTGACTGCGATGCGTTGGCGGGCGGCATCGTGGAACTGGCCAACGCCCCGAACCGACGGCAGAATATGGGTCGGTATGGGCGGACGTTGTGCCTCAACCGGTTCGATCACGAAACGATGGTGGAGAGGCTCGAAGCGCTGTACGAGAGGATTCTTGGGGAGCAAATCAAACAAGGCATGGCCGTGGGGCACTGACGGAACCACAATCGGCAATTCGAACCAGAGAGCTTCACGAAGACAAACCCGTTCTTCCGGATCGGGGTTGCCGACGGTCGGTTCTGCCCGGCACACACGGTGGAGGCCGGAATTTCGTGGCGGCGTATCATCCGCTTCGCCGGGTCCAGACGATAGATTAGGAGCGAGAGGGCCGCATCGCGCGGACGACAGCTTGTCGGAAGAGAATGGCAGAGGTCGGCCGCCGGCAGGATGGCCGCCAGGAGAAGATGGAATGATTCGAAACAATCCGTCCCGCTGGTTCGGGCTCTCGCCAAGTCTGTTGGTTGTCCTTTGTGCGGGATGCGGTGTGTCCGTGGGCGTTGGTGCGGGTGGAGGCGGCAGCACGTTTGATCCCAACTCCCAAGGAGGCTCAGTCTGCTCCAACGAGTACAGCACGGCTGAATTGGCCGCCCAGGCAGTCGCGCTCGGCAACGCCGAACGCGCCGCGCGCGGGGTGGAGCCGCTGACGGTGGATCCGCTATTGCAGGCCGTAGCCCAAGCCTACGCCGACAGCCAGGCCGAGTCGGGTTTCATCGGGCACACGGACCCCAATGGCGACACGGTGGAAGGACGTCTCACCAGCGCCGGCTACGCATGGAGTGCGGTGGGCGAGAACCTCGCCTACGGACCTTGTACGGCCGAGGGTGTCGTTGAGGGATGGATGAACAGCCAGGGTCATCGCACGAACCTGCTGCGTCCCCTTTTTACGCACACCGGTCTGGGGGTCTATCGAGGCGGGGAGCATCGGATGTATTGGGTTCAGGTCTTTGCCACGCCCCAATAGGTGGCGTTGCGCGGCCACCCGGACCGTCCAGCGTGGCAAGCGGCCGAACAGACGCCACTCGAAATCGTCTTTTCTCTTGACAGCGGCGCGGCTACCCGATATACGCGCGTCGAGTGCAGAGAGACTCGACGGGCGCGGTGGAAGAGAGAGCCTGTCTCGCGATCCAGCAGCTTCTTCAGCACTTTCTGAGAGCGGATTCCGAGTCTCGTTGTCGCCGGTGTTTCTGGTCATGGCACGTTCCCAGTTACGCCAGTGAATCCGCCGGTTCTGGGGGAGTGCGGAAATGACGACATCTCTTCTCCGTGCGACCCGAAAGCGGGCCGGTGGCTTCTGCCCTGCGCCGCGAATGCTGACCCGGACGGGCGTGTACGGAATCACATGACGTACGGCGATCTGGCCAGTTTCATCTCGAACAGCTCGCTCCACCCGGAAGTGGTGGGGAAACGGTCCCTGCGGGACACACCTCGCGGGCCGGGACTGTTGCGATCGTTCTCTCACCATCCTCGTTGCAACCGCAGTTCTAGAACAATGCCCTCAGGAATACCGACGGGGCGGCGTGCTGGTCGCTCCGAAGTGACTCTGTGCGTTGCGTTTGTTCGCGCCACGCGGAGTCCATGCATTGGGATCCGTACCGAAGGAGAGGAGTAAACCGATGTTCACCACGCAGAGCCAAGCTCGACAGGCATCGCAGCGCCCTGACCCGCCGGTGCGCCGGCACTTCTGGGGCCAGGCCCTCGTTGTCTTCCTCGCGGCAACCGCCATCGTCAGCGCCGCGCCGTTGACCGGCGGCAACCTGTTGATCAACACCGACCGGATGTTGCTTGAATTCACCCCCTCGGGTGACTGGATCCAGGCCATTCGCATACCTCATCCGGTGTCGGCGGGAGAGCTCCCCCGTGACATTGTCGTGGATCGTCGGGGCCAGGTGCTGGTGTATAATGGTGCGGTTGCGCCCCACCTGAGCTGTTATGATCCTGTCGCGGAATCCTGGAGCCACACCCCCTGTAGTGGATGGACCAACTCCACGAACGAAGCGCACGGCGGAATTGCGACCTACGAGCAGTACGCTTTCGTGACCGACATGACGACGGCTGACGCCCCTTTGTGCGGCGTCATCCGCTTCGACCGGGATCAGTCCATCATCCGACGATTCGCAGTCACCACCGTGCCCATTGATGAGGTAGTGTCAACTCCTGTGTAAATTGCCTCGGGGCATCCTGCCATGAATCACGCCACCTTCGATTGCTTCGACTTCGGCGACATCGGCAACGGCACCGTCGGGCACAGATGCGCCGACCGCAAA
>JBPOIK010000142.1:0-15841 GCA_052034525.1 Planctomycetota bacterium | reverse complement strand
TGATCTTCCTGCCTCGATCGGTTGTATTGCCCATGGGGGCTCCTCCTTTCAAAGTGCTTTCGCAAAAAACACTTATGGAGGATGCCCCTCGCCTTTTCAAATTCCACAGGAAGTGAGACTACCTCGAAGTACTTCTCCGATATCGCCTCTCTTACCGACTGAATGGCACTGTAACCGACCATGATCACGCTCTGCTTATCCGCGTACCGCCATGACAGATCATCACAATGCGCCCACAACTTGCCCATCTCACGTTCCGCGGCCACTGGTGTGATAGAGCCCGCAAGCAGATTCTCGGCAAGTTGGAGTGCCTGATGCGGTGAGTGATCAGTCGGTAATAGCGATTCCCAGAGCGGCAGTACTCTCTCTACTGCCATCGTCGCTAGCTTGGTGCGCCAGCGTCGTCCTGTTACGCCAACCGGTTCATCTAAAGACCACCGCAGCCGGCAACGGAAACCGACTTTAAGGTTGTGCTGCAGGTCGCCCTGCACAAGCGACAACCCTTCTGCAATCATTTCATCTGTAATCATCTAAGCCAATACCTACCGTGGAACCCCAGACGTCGATCGAGGCGAGAACGTCCAAATCCTCGTCGGATCCTGCACCACAAAGGTTCTACCTCCAATAGTGGCCTGCGTGCTGAGGAGGGAGCGGATGGTCTGGACTTCGCACCCCAGATCGCCCAGGCCGGCATAGGACCGCTGCGTGCTCGCGACGGCCTCTTCGTGAGTGGGTATGCCGCGTGCGGCCCGTATGATGCGTCCGAGGGCATCGTAGTGGTACGTGTCGCGTGCAGCGCCGGTCGTGCGGGTGCGCTACGCCCGCGTGGAGCCGTCTTTCCGCAACAACGCCAAAAGATGCTCGCCTGCCTCGCTCTCGCGCGCGAACTCTCTCTTCCCTGATTGTAGACCACGTTCGCTGTAGTAAACCGACCAGATGCCATGATACTCACGCAGGCAGTATCGCTCATCCAGGCCCCCACCCTCGATGTCATAGGCATCCGATCGAAAACCTTCTCGTTTCAGAATCTGGGCCAATTCTCTCTTGTTCATCCGCCAACTTTCTTCAAATATCCTTGCTCAATCAACCGCTGGATGCTCATCGGCATCTCGTATTGCGTTCCAAGTCCGAGTTGGTCGAACCAAGGCATGGCTGGCCCTGATATGTTTCAATCAAAGTGAGACATTCTGTCACTTTGGATAAGTGACGGTTTCACCCTCCGTCCAGGGCAGCAGACGTTGCCGCAGCCTGATGTTCTCCTGCTTTCGCAGTTGCCTGGCCGTTCTCAGCTTCCGGCGACGTTCGGCCCGCAACGCCTCCGGATGACCACGATAGTAATCCACCGGCCGCAAGAACGACAACGCCGAGTGCCACCGAACGTCGTTGTAGTCGGCAACCATCCCCGCGATCACCGCCCTGGCCTGCGCGAAGCCCTCCAGATCGTGCCCGGCAATCTGCTCCCCAAGCGTCCGCTGGCAACGCTCGATCTCCGCGCTGTCCGTCGCCCTCGTGCCACTCTGCTGCCCTTCCGGCCAAGTTTCTTCCTCATTGCGCGTACCACACCTGGCGGCGGAAATGCGAAAATGATCGCCTCTCATCCGCCGTGACTGCAGGCACTTCGAAGAGTTCAAAAGTCGCTTTCAGCACACGCAAACTGATGTAACCATCGCCGTAACAAGCACTAAGCATTTCACAAAATCTCAGCTTGTTTTCGTCAAACACGTGCTTTATACTGCTGTTTCAAACGGAGGTTTGTAATCCAGGAATGGAACGACTCAACGAGGACAACCAAACCACGGCTGAGCGCCTTCTGGCGGCTGCGGGCGAGGTGTTCGCCGAGCACGGGTTTCACCACGCGACGATCCGGGACATTTGCGGACGGGCCGGCTCCAACGTGGCGGCCGTCAACTACCACTTTGGAGACAAGGAACGCCTCTATGCAACCGTGCTGGAATACGCCGACCGGTGCATGAACGAAGAACACCCCATCGACGCGGAGTCCGGTGCCGGCTTGACGCCGGAACAACGGCTGCGCGAGTTGGTCGTTCGCCTGCTGCGTCGGATATTTGCCGTCGGGCGGACGGGCTGGTATGCCCGGCTGATGGCCCGCGAGCTGGTGGACCCCAGCAAGGCGCTCGAGCCGGTCGTGGAGCGGTCATACCGGCCGCAGCTTCAACAGGCGGTTGCCATCGTCCGGGAGTTGATGGGCGATGAGGTTCCGGAGGAAACGGCACGAATCTGCGCGTTCAGTGTGGTCGCTCAATGTGTTTTCTTCCACCTGGCGCGGACCATCATCGGGCAACTGGACCCGCAGTTGTGCTTCGGTCCGCAGGACATCGAGCGGCTGGCCGACCACATCACTCGTTTTTCCATTGCCGCGATCCAGAACCTCAGATTGGAGGGGAGTGTATCATGACGGCTGACGGCGGAGGACCATCCGGGGCCGTCCTGACGGCGGAACCCGATATGCGGACGCAACCGATGAACGCGCCTTCGGAACCATCGCATACGGCGCCCGTGCGACCGACCAGGCGCGCGCGGCTCGTCGCGACGGCCCTGCTCGTGGGCACGGCTTCCCTGGTAATCGCTGCCGCCACGTGGCCGGTCAAGCAACCGGCGGAACCCGAAGTGGTGGTCCCGCCGGTGAACGTCACGGTTCAGGCCGTCGCCGCCATTCCGGAAATGGCGGACACGTTCGATCTGACGGCCGTCGTAGGCCCCGATCGCATCGTCCGCGTCGCGGCGGAGGTTCCGGCGAGAATCGAGAAGCGGGCGGCCCGACCAACGGACATCCGCTGGCGCGGCAGACTGCTCCCGGCCGGCGAGCGGCTGGAGGAAGGCGAACCGGTCGTGGCGGGTCAGCCCATCCTCTACCTGAATCGGGCTTTGCTGGAGGCCCGTCACGAACAGGCCCGCGCCCAGCACGAGTTCGACGAAATAGAATTCACCCGGCTTTCCGGGCTCTACGAAGGGGCCACGGCCAGCAAAACGGAGCTGGATAACGCCCGCACCCGGCGTGACGTGAGCAAAGCGCTGCTGGACGCCGTTCGTGAGGAACTGGAACGAACCACCGTCGTGGCGCCCATCAGCGGGATTCTGAACAAGCTTCGGGTGGAAGTCGGGGAATACGCCTCGCCGGGCGATTGCGTCGCGGAGATCGTCCGCATCGACCCGGTGAAAGTGACGGCCGACGTGCCGGAACGCGATGCCCACTGGTTGGAACTCGGCGAACCCGTCCAGGTCTTCCTGTACAGCCCGGATAGGCCGGAGGTGCACGGGCAGATCACCTACATCAGCGAACTGGCCGACGCCGGCACCCGGACCACGCGAATCGAGGTCACTGTGCCCAATCCGGACTATAGCCTTCGCAGCGGACAGATCGTCCGTGTCCGTCTGACCCGCCAAGTACTGAAGAACGTCATCATGGTCCCGCTGGACTCGGTGATTCCCCTGGAGAACGGCCACGAAGTTTACGTTGCGGACTCCCAGAACCAGGCCCGGCGGCGCATGGTTCGGCTGGGATTCATCCGCGGGCGCAGCGTGCAGGTGCTTGACGGCCTGGCCGACGGCGACCGGCTGATCGTCGCCGGCCAGCGATACGTCAGCTCGGGGCAGGCCGTGGCGGTGGTCGAGGAGCGTTGACACACGGTGATCCTCTCCGACACCGCCATCCAGAACCGCACGACGGTGGGCGTATTGATCGCCATCATCATCGTGCTCGGCACGTTCACCTATGTGTCGCTTCCCCGGGAGTCTGCACCGGACATTCCGATCCCGGTGATCGTCGTCTCCACATCCTACGAGGGCGTGGCCCCGGAGGACATCGAGTCTTCCATCACGCTGAAGATTGAAAAGGAGCTGGCGGGCCTGAAAGGAGTCAAGGAGATCCGTTCCGCCAGCATTGAGGGGGTTTCGATCATCACCATCGAGTTTCTTCCGGACATCAGTACGGACGACGCGATGCAGCATGTCCGCGACAAGGTGGACCGGGCGAAGGCGGAGCTGCCCCACGACGCGGAAGAGCCCGTTCTGACCGAGATCAGCATCTCGGATTTTCCCATTCTGATGGTGAACCTCTCCGGACCGGTCTCTCCGGTACAGCTCAAGGCCATCGCGGATGATCTGGAGGACTACATCGACGCCATTCCCGGCGTGCTGAACTGTGACGTGATCGGCGGGCTGGAGCGCGAGATCCGGCTGGAAATCGACCAGGATAAGGTGGCCGCGTACGGGCTGACCATCCCGGAGATCATCGAATTGATTCCGTCGGAGAACGTGAACATCTCCGCGGGCGGCCTGGAGACCCCCGGCACGAAACTGAATGTCCGAGTCCCCGCCCAGTTCGCGCAGCCGGAAGAGGTGGACAAACTGCTAATCGCCACGCGCGACGGGCGGCCCATCTATCTGACGGACGTGGCGGAGGTGCGCGACACGTTCAAGGATCGGACTTCCATCAGCCGGCTGGACGGCGAGGACTCCATCACGCTTTCAGTTCAGAAGCGGGCCGGCGAGAACATCATCGCGATCGTCGATCGGGTTATGGCGGTGATCGAACACGCCAAGACACAGGTGCCCGCCGGCGTGCGGTTCGCCGTGACGCTGGATCAGTCGGAGGACATCCGGGGGATCGTCAAGGACCTGGAAAACAACATGCTCACCGGACTGATCCTCGTGGTGGGCGTGCTGCTGGTGTCTCTCGGGTGGCGACCGGCGATCGTCGTCGGGCTGGCGATCCCCATGAGCATGCTGCTCAGTTTCACGGTGATCCAGTTGCTGGGCTGCACGCTGAACATGGTTGTGCTGTTCAGCCTGATCATGGCGCTGGGAATGCTGGTCGACAATGCGATCGTTATCGTGGAGAACATCTACCGACACTACACGCTGTGCGGCGATCGCGTGCAGGCGGCCATGCGGGGCACGGGGGAAGTCGCCTGGCCGGTGATCACCTCCACGCTGACCACGCTGGCCGCGTTCGCCCCGCTGATCTTCTGGCCCGACATCATGGGCGAGTTCATGAAGTATCTGCCGATCACGCTGATCATCACGCTGACGAGTTCACTTTTTGTCGCCCTGGTCATCAGCCCCACGCTCGCCGCCGTGTTCGTCCATGCACAGGCGCACCGCGCCGGACAGGCGCATCCGGTGATCCGCGCCTATCGGCGCATCCTGCGGCTTACTCTACGGCACCGGTTCACCACTCTGGGCCTGGCCGTGCTGCTGTTGATCGGAGTGGGCGTATCCAATCTGCGGCACGGCACCGGCCTGGAGTTCTTTCCCGAGGTCGACCCGAGGCGTGCCACCATCAACATCCGCTGCCCGCAGGGCACCAACATCTACGAGTCTGATCGCCTGGCCCGGATCGTGGAATCCCGCCTGGCGCGCTACCGACAGTACTTTGAACACGTGATCACCAACGTCGGATCCGGAGGAGACCTGTTTTTCGGGGGCGGGGCCAGCGCCGGCGGGCATGTCACCACCATCACGTTGATCTTTCCCAAGTATGAGCTGCGCGAGCGGCCGTCCGCGGACATCCTCGCCGAGGTGCGGAACGATCTGGCCGACATCTCCGGTGCGGAATTGAAGGTCGAGAAGCAGGAGCAAGGCCCGCCGACGGGCGCGGCCGTCACCGTCCGGCTCATCGGTCGGGATTTCAACATCCTGCAGACGCTCAGCGAGCAGGCCAGGCAGGCCATCAGCGGCGTCCGCAACCTGGTGAACCTGCGAAGCGACTTCGAAGCCGCCCGGCCGGAACTGGCCTTCCAGGTCGACCGGCAGCGCGCCATGATGCTCGGTGTCAACACGGCCGTCATCGGCAATTTCCTCAAGACGGCCGTCTTCGGGCGTGAGGTCGGCAAGTACCGCCAGTTCAATGATGAGTATGACATCACCGTTCGGCTGCCGCTGGAGCAGCGCACGTCGGTGGATGATCTCTTCCGCCTTCGCGTACCGAACAACGCGGGCCAGGCCGTCCCGCTGAGCTCGCTCGGGGAGTTCCAGTACACCGGCGGCTACGGCACGATCCGGCGGGTGGACCAGAAGCGGGTAATCACGCTCACCGGAGATGCGGAGGGTCGCCGGAGTACGGAAGTGCTGCGCGATGTGCAGGATCGGCTGGCCCGGCTGGACCTCCCGCCCGGATATGAAATCCGCTATGCCGGAGAGAAGGAGGAGCAAGACAAAGCGTTTGCCTTCCTGAGCAAGGCCTTCGTCGTGGCCCTGCTGTTGATCACGCTGATTCTGGTGGCGCAGTTCAACTCGCTCAGCGTGCCGCTTACGATCATGAGCACGGTGGTCCTGTCTCTGATCGGCGTATTCGCGGGCCTGCTGATCTGCCGGATGCCGTTTGGAATCATCATGACCGGCGTCGGCGTGATCAGCCTGGCCGGCGTGGTGGTGAACAACGCCATCGTGTTGCTGGACTACACGCGGCAACTCCGGGCCCAGGGCCTTGGCCTGATCGAGGCGGCCGTACAGGCCGGAGCCACGCGGCTGCGGCCGGTGTTCCTCACGGCAATTACCACCGTACTGGGCCTGGTCCCCATGGCCATCGGCATCAGCTACGATTTTCACGACATGGCTTGGGCCACTCGGAGCGAATCGACCGAGTGGTGGGGCAATATGGCCACTACGGTCATCTTCGGGCTGTCCTTCGCAACCATCCTGACCCTGGTGGTGCTGCCGACGCTCTATGTCACAGTGTGTCAGACCGGCGCTGCCATCCGACGCCGGTTCGGCGGCACCGCCGCGACCCCGACGAACGACCCAGTTTCAGCGCCGCTTTAGTTTCGGGCAGCAGAGAGCCCGGCTGCGTGGATGCGGCCAAAGGCGCTCTGCTCACACTCACGCGTTGGCCAAGGCGGTAAGTCGCGACCCGCGCGAGCCGGAACAGGCGTCTCGGACCGCACGACGTGGGATTGAAGGAAGCCATCCGGAAAACGGGAAACAAAGAGCCGGCGCGGGGCGGACAACGCATCCGCCCCACGCCGGCCCGCGACTGCCCCAACGCACCTCAGCTCCCCTTCACGGCAATCTTCCGGGGCTTGGCGGCGTCCGCTTTCGGAAGGTGAAGCGTCAGCACGCCCAGCTTGTACTCGGCGTGAATCCGTTCCGGATCAATCATCTCACTCACCTCGAACATGCGGTGGAAATCGCCCACCTCATACTCCCGCAGCAGGAAGGCGGCTCCCGCATCCTGTCGGTCGGCCACTTTCCCGTGAATGGAAAGAGAGCCGTTCTCGAACCGGATATCGATGCTCTCCGCACTGGCGCCCGGCATGTCCGCCATCACGAGCAACTCGTCCGCGGTTTCCACGATGTCGACGGACGGCCGGAAATGAGCACGGTTGCGCGTATGCTCCACGCGCGACACTTCCTGGGCCCCCGGGGCCTTCTCAATGGAGCGTTCGTCTGCCATGGTTGCTCTCCTGTCTGGTCGTTCTGTCTGTGCTCGCACTGCCGTTCGCGTCACTTGCCCACCGCTTTGACCTGGATCTTTTTGGGCTTGGCCGCCTCTGCCTTGCCCAGCCGCACGAGCAAGACCCCGTCACGCAGTTTGGCGTCCACCTCGTCGGTATTCACGTCGGCCGGCAGCCGGATCATGCGCTTGAACTCGCCCGTCCCCCGCTCGCGGCGATGGTAGGCCGAGCCCTCGCGCTCCTCACAGCCGCGACAGGCCCCGATCGTCAGCTCATTGCCCATAACCTGCAGGTCAATGTCTTCCATGCGGAACCCGGGCAGCTCGAACTCCGCGTAGAGGCTGTTGGCATCCTCCCAGAGGTTCACGGCCGGGTACGCCCGCGCGCCGAACCACCACGGCGCCGTCAGCCGCGAGCCCTCCTCGAAGAACTCGCTGAACAGCCGGTTCACCTCGCCGCGAAGACGATTGATCGGATACCACTCACTGGGTCGTCGATCTGGCATATGTCACCTCGCTTTCGCCTGATTTCACCGGGTCGGCCAATGTGCGTCCCGCCACGCGACCATTCGCCGGGCGCGGCTCGCTGATCTGGTTTGCATGCGTCGTGCCAGGGTGCTTTCCCGCGCACACGGGACGTAATCTAGCGTCCTCAAACGAGTTACGTTTCCTGATGGACTGCTGCCTTCCGCGCCGACGTGTCAATCTGACAGACCCTGGCAGGCAGCCGGACCTCCGAGGGCCCCAATTGCGGCGCACAGAGACGCCACGTCGCCCAGTGAGCTCGACCCGGGCCGCCGGCACGATTCGACTGGCCGTACGGGCGATGGCTCGCCGGGTAGGAACAGGGTGTTTTCCAGCCTAAGCGCGCTCAGATCGCCCGCGACCGCTGTGATACCCCGCCGACTCGGCGTGGCGCAAGTGATATGGGCCAAGGCCCTGATCCGCGTTCCACCGGTTGTCGCGCGTTCGCAAACGCGGCAAAAACGCGATATCAACTCCGCCATTACAGTGTCAGGCCCACGCTCCGACCCCGTTGGAAACGCCTCCCGGTGGAGGATTCTCCCGGCGTGATCACCCCAGATCACGGCCGTCTCTGTGCCGCCGATATTCAGTCCGAGAATGAGCGATTCCAGGATGCGTACTCCCAGGATCGGCGGCGAGCCCCCGCGTTTGCGGCGCGACCTGGGGCTTGCCAGACCCGCGAAATTGGGTTAATTTCTGCGGCTGGCGCGCCCGGTGGCCGATTGGAATGCCGGGCACCGGGCAGCCTTGTGGCTGCCAGCCGAGGCCGAACCGGCAGAGTGTGATTCCCGGACTGAGCCTGCGGGCCTCGCCTGTGGCGG
The DNA here is from genome assembly GCA_052034525.1 of Planctomycetota bacterium. Taxonomy (GTDB): domain Bacteria; phylum Planctomycetota; class Phycisphaerae; order UBA1845; family UBA1845; genus JAFGJQ01. The sequence goes on along the minus strand of JBPOIK010000142.1, from coordinate 7,081 downwards.
CCCGACGGCTCCTGAGAGAAGGTGCTGCCGCGTGCCGATCGGCTCAACAATCCGGTTCGTGAAGGTGGGGCGTGTGCCCGAGTGGCCAAAGGGGACGGGCTGTAAACCCGTTGGCGTAAGCCTTCGAAGGTTCGAATCCTTCCGCGCCCAGTCGATCCCTCGGTGCCGTTGCGCATCATGAGAATTTCCGACGAACTCCGCCAGCGCGCCACCGTGTCGTTCGAGTTCTTCCCGCCTAAGGATGAAATCGGGTTCTGGGATCTGTACGTCACCATCGAAAAGCTCAAGCCGCTGGCGCCGAGCTTCGTGTCGGTGACGTGGGGCGCCGGCGGGTCCACGCGCCGCAAGACGGTCGAACTGGTCGCCCGGATCCGAAGCGACATGCGGATCGAGGCCCTGGCCCACATCACTTGCGCCGCGTCGAGTCGGCGGGATATCGCGGCGGTCGCGGACGATCTGAGGGCGCGCGGGCTGGAGAACATCCTGGCCCTGCGCGGCGACCCGCCGGCCGGCCGGACGGCCTTCCAGAGCCAGGCAGACGGCTTCGCCCACGCAAATGAGCTGGTCGAGTTTCTCAAGGATCGACACGATTTCTGCATCGGCGGTGCGTGCCATCCGGAAACCCATCCGGAGGCCTCCAGCCCCGATATGGACCTCGACTTCCTCGCGCGGAAAGTGGATGCGGGCTGTGATTACCTGGTCAGCCAGCTCTTTTTCGACAACCAGGTATTCTATCGCTTCCGCGACCGGGCCGCCGCACGCGGCATTCACGTTCCGATCATCGCCGGTATCATGCCCATCCTGAGTGTCGGGCAGATCAAACGCTTCACCGAGTTGTGCGGAGCCTCGATTCCGCGCGAGCTTCTGGAGAAAGTCGAGGCGGTGGAGGACGACGTGGACGCCGTCCGCCAACTGGGCATGTATCACGCGACGGAGCAATGCCGCGACCTGCTGGACAACGACGCCGCCGGCATCCATTTCTACACGTTGAACCGGTCCACTGCAACGCGTGCCATCTATCAGCAGATCAAGGCGCGCGTGGATGCCCGCGCGGCGCACGCCGCCCCGGCCGATCCGTGACCGCTCCGCGAAAATACACCGCACACACGCCCCGCTACGGGTGAGAGCCACCGACGGCTTGTCGTTCCAGGCGAACGCCGCTAGACTGATCTGTCGAAGGCGCTGGCGCAGCGGACGGCGCCGGACAATGGTTCCAGTCAGATAACACGGCCGATGGAGTGAAGTGACATGCCCGCGTCTGCGATCGAAAAGCAATGCCGCGACGAAATGAGCAAGGTCATCGAGTATTTCAAGGAGGAATTGCGGGGCGTCCGGGCCGGACGGGCCTCCGTGGGGCTTGTCGACCATCTGCGGGTGGAGGTGCCCAGTTATGGCATGACGAGCCAGTTGCGCGAACTGGCCACGATCAGCGTGCCCGACCCGTCCACGATCCTGGTAAAACCGTTTGACCCGAGCGTCTTGAAAGACATCGAGAAGGCCATCCAGGCGTCGAACATCGGCATTGCGCCGCAGAGCGACGGCAAGTCCATTCGGCTTCCCGTACCGCCGCTTTCGGTCGAACGGCGGCAGCAGCTTGTCCAGCAGGTCCGCAAACTGGCCGAGGCTCAGAAGGTCGCTCTGCGCAATGTCCGCCGCAACGCCAACAAGACCATCGACACGAACAAGAAAGACGCCGCCCTGACGGAGGATCAGGCCGAATCCGCCAAAGACTCCATTCAGAAGATGACCAAAAAACACGAGGACGACATCGACGGCCTGGTGGCCGCCAAGACCAGGGAAATCGAGGAAATCTGACGCCTCGGCCGAAGCGCGGCCCGGCGGCGGCCGGTACCGCCGTGAAGGGCCTGCCCGGCGTGACCATTGTCGGCGACGCGACGGGCGATCTCGGTCGCAAGAACCGGATCCACCGATACGACGCCGACGACAACCCCATCGATCCGCCAGTCTGCGATGAGCGGCCGACCCGAACCGGGTTCGCGCGAACGGGGCGGCCTGCGATCTGTCGCTCTGTCACGGCGTCTCGGGCGGTTCAACACCGGCGGAAACCGGCGCCGGTTCGCCGCTCTCTCCTTCACCGACGATCGGCCAGGCCCGCAGATCGTCAAACGAGCTGCACGCGTCGGCCTTCGTCCACAAGCCGATCATGCCGGCGTCGGGGAACGTGTCATCCCTGGCCTCGAGCCATTTCCGGCCATTGCAGTAACAGGTGATTTCGTTGCCCTTCATCCGGACGCGAAGCGTGAACCACTGCCCCGCGGGAGTCTCGAAGTCTGCAGACTGCAGCTTCGTGCGTTTGCCGTTCACCATCTTGTACAATCGAAAATTGTTCTCGATCGGGTTGATCCGGCAGACATAGTAATTGTTCTCGTCCTTGCATCGCCAGATGAGCCCGCCCCCCTGGTCGTCCTCCCCGGTGTTGGCGCGGATCTTGACGGTCAGATGGAGATCCCGGTACACCGCCTTCTCCACAAGCGCCAGGTTGAAGGTGGCGTTGCCGTTTTCGGTCTTCACGTTCAGGACGTTCGGCTTGCTGACCGCATCCGCCGAGGGTTCTATCGTCCATGCGGCCAGTTGTTTCGTCGGATTGTTCTGCCGGATGATCCAGCCGGGCGGCGATTCGCCGGCCGGATCCTTGTCGAAATTCCAGCGGTGGCCGGCGGTCGTCTCCATTCTTTCCTTCCGCACGCCGAGCACTTTGCCGCTTGTAGCGTCGATCGCTACTTCCACACACTCCTCGCCGGCCAGCATTGTGACCTCGTACTGCGCCCGCGCGTTCTTCAGCAAAAGCTCCACCCGGAAAGGTTTTCCCTCTTGAACCTCCTTCCCGGCAGCTTCCAGCGCCTGTGTCATCGTGATCCGCGCATCACTGACCACCGCCTGGACCCGGGCAAGCTCGGATCCTTCTTCAGTCTCCGCCAGAGCCGCTGTTGTCAGCAATCCCAAACCCATTAGACAACCGGCCGTCCACCATCTCGACATGCGCTGTCTCCTCCACAGAACGTGTCAGTTATTCATGCGGAAATCAGACCCATTCTGAGTCTCCGCCGCCCGACCCGCCATCGCTCGGCGGGCACCGTGACCGTCGATACGCCGTCCGTCACGGGAGGTGGCCGCTCGGTTGTCTGGCGGCCGGGTTCGTTCGCCGGCGCCGCGAGCGGTTCCCCGGTCACGGTGTACATACGATCAAAGGGCTTCCATCCGAGGCACGAGTCTGCCGCCACTCTGTAACGATGCGCCGAGCCTCCAGCGTGGTCATGTCATGCCAGGTGTCCTCCTCCAGACGGCGCACAAGCGTGTTCTCGTCGAAATACCCGCTGTCGCCGGAGGGAATGGGCTTCTCGGGGGCTCGGCCTTGTGTCCGCGCGACCCGGACATCCTCCAGCAGCCGTTTGAGTTCCGGCGTATACGTCTCCAGATAGGCAATCCGTCTGGCCTCAGGAACGTTGCACTGTCCCTCCTGGGCCACGACAATCGCGCGGACGCCATCGTCCCGGACACCGCCCACACCCTCGTGAGGCGGTATGGAATCCCTTCCCACTTTGTAAAGCGCTCGCTCGCTCTGGTCGTAGAACCAGACCTGGAGACCTTCTTCGCCGACCGCCAACGCCGACCTCAGCCGCGAGATGCACAGCACGACAACACCGACCAACAGGGCTCCGGCAGCCAGCAGCGTGCCTACTGTTCTTGCCCTCTCGCTCATAACGGCTCCTTCCAAACCGCAACCGTCCGGGGGCGATGGACGTAGGGGAGAATCGACCACCAGCACTGATCCTCGTTGCAGGGAATACGATTGGCATCCAGCAATTCCACGTGGCCGTCCGCAAATACGTAATTCGCCTTGTTGCTGTGCCGGCGGCAGCCGTAATCGTTCTGCAACACCCGGTTGAAGCCGGGATCGCCTTGCGAATAGTCCGATGCCGGGGATCGGATCCACCATCCGTTGTCGCTGCCCCACTTGGCGAGCGTGTCATCTCCGGCGCCGTCACCAAACCAGATCAGTCTCGTCGGAGCCTTGATTTCCGCGTATTTTTTCAGGCCTTCGTAGTAGCCGGACTCGACGGCTCGCCCGAATGGCATCGTCTTTTTGCGCGTCAACAGGTCTGGAGGGTTTTTCCGGAACCAGTGGACGCCGGCAATACCGATGCCGCCGAAGTTCCATCGTTCCAGCGGATGAACGATGCCGAAGAGCCGATCCCAGTTTTCCCGGTCTGCGGTGGATGGGCCGCCCAGCGCGATGGCGCGTCTCTCGTCGGCATTCGAGAAGCCATCCGCGTACTTGTAAACCCGTTCGGAGGGGCAGTCAAAAATCTGCGGCACGCTCCCCACGTAGGGAAAGAGAATCACGCGAAACGTCACCTCCACGCGGCCGTCTCCCAGCGGCCACCAGTCCTCGACCGGATTCATCCAGTCGTCGTTGGACGCGATATAGGAAGCAACGGCTGCGGCGATCTGGCGCTGGTTAGACGCGCACACCACTCGCTGTGCGGACTTACGGGCCTTACCAACGGAAGGCAGGAGAATCGAGATCAGGAGGGTGATGATCGATACGACAACAAGCAATTCGACAAGAGTAAAGCCGGACTGTATTACCCGGGCGGTCGGACTTCCATTTTGAGCATGTGAACAAGTCGTCGATCCCGTCATCAGAACGTTCCCAGGGCTGGAGTGCGTCTGCGCCGCAACCGCACGTACGGTTTTCTAGCTTTCTTCTGCTGTTTTTCTAGAGACCTCCGTTTCTTACATCTCCAACGCCACATTTTCGCCAGTGGCCGCTCGTCTGCCCGGGGACAATCTGGTCGGTATGAGTGGACGGGCGGCGGGTGAGAGGGGTTCAGGAAGTGGGAGTGGGCATGGAGCGGGCGAATTGCGCAGCCAACCGGGTCGCGGGCGGGAGCGAGGCCGGATCCTCGCTGCGGAGCAAGCGGGCGATGTGGCCACGGGGGTGGACCAACGGAGCCAGTCCGAATCCTCCGGCGGTCTCCGTGGATCAAGAAAGAGCTGGCGGAAGCCGGGGCCACGGACCGGTCGGCTGGAGCCGGCCGGGGTGCCCCCCGGCCAGAACAGCCAACCCCGATCGCAGCGCCCGGCCAGAAGGGCCGGCGCCGTTCGACGCGTTCAGGCCGCTTGTCTCCAGCCCCTCGCGATTCGCGGCCAGTGTCCCACGCGATCCGACCTGCTACTCCCCCAATCGGCGCAGCATACTAGGCCCCCCCTCGCCGCCGAACGCAAATCACCGAGCGCTTACCGCGTCTACCCCATTTCGCCGGATACAAGCGGCGGTCTCGATTCAGGATGGCCAGCCTTCCAGAAGCTGTCAATCCTCCTTCTCAGAACACGAATGCGTAAGCTTGACTCGGCCAGAAAAATGAGGCACATTACTTACGGGACACCTCTCAACTTGCTCGCGTTTGACGTCTTCACCGGGTTGTCGGCAACCCGGCGTGCAACAGATTAGCCAAGATGGCCACTCTCCGATGGAGATCGCACATATGGTGCCAATCCCATCCCGCGCTTCACAGCGGCACGGTTTCACCCTGATCGAACTGCTGGTCGTGGTCAGCATCATCGCGCTGCTTATATCGGTTCTGCTGCCGTCAATGAAACGGGCACGTCAGCAGGCCCAGGCCGTCGTGTGCGCGTCGAATTCCAAACAGACCGCATTCGGGATCATTACGTACCAGATGGACAGCAACGGCTTCATCCCGCCCAACGCCTGGAGTGAATACGACTGGTACGTCAAAAAGGGCGATTTGTGGTTCTATAAGCTGTTTCCCAAGTATCTGGGCGATCCGAACATCCTGATCTGCCCGGGCGATCCCTTCCGCAGCCAGTTCAATTTTGAGGCCAAGCATCCCTCTCCAAGCGCTCCGCCTCATGCGGTAGCCACGGTGGCATCGTGTGGATATGGCCTGAATTATGTGTTCCGCCACTGGGGCGAGCCCCATTCCTTCAATCTTGAACGATACGCGCCGCGCCGTCCGGCCAACACCATCCTCTTCGCCGAGGTAGGTCCGGACACAGCTCTGGTCAAAACAGATCTCACCAATACGAACCTGCTGGGCAAAGGGGTTCCCTGGCGCGACGGTGGTCGGCTCGTCTGGGACGATGGAATCCGAGGGTGGTACAGCGGCCCCACCTGGCTGACGGGCCGCCACGCGGGCAGGATCAATGTCTCAAGCCTGGACGGGGCGGTGCATCGCGTCCAGACAGAGAAAGCACTTCGGGAAGGCCCCCAAAAAAAAGACCCACGCGGTGTGGCCAACGACTGCACGTTCTGCAATCTTGACGAAGAAGGAAAGGATTACGGAAGGCAGTGGAACTGGAATGAGGAGTACCACTACATCTTCTCCCACGCCAACCTTCATTGGTGGACCGGTCGAATCCCTGCATACCCGTAATGAGGATACTCACGATGTCGGCAGACACACCGAAATCCAGCCGCCCCTGGAAAATCATCTTGGCTGTCGTCTTGCTGATCGCCCTCGGCGTCAGCATCGGTTACCAGTACACGGCCGAAGATAAGAGCGCCATTGTTCCCGTCACACGAACCCCTTTTGATTTCACCGTCACATGGCGGTGTCTCAACTGCGGCAACACCCTTGAGGACAACGCCGACGTCGGCCCGCGAGTGTGTCCAAAATGCAACGCAGACAACATGTACGTCAGCTTTCGATTTGCCTGCCCCCAGCACGGCGTATACAACGTGGCCTTTCAGTATGACGACAAGGCACAGCCCACGCAGATCAAGATCGAGAAAGCCGACTGGGTTCCCGTCGACAACGCGGAGGGGCTTTCTAACCGCGTGTGTCCGCGCTGCGGCCAGAGCCTGATGCCCGCCGAATCAGCCCGGGGCGCCCGAAACGCGCGTCCGCGGGGTTGAGACCCGCGAATCCGCACTTGAACATTGCCCGGCCATCACACGCCGGAGCGTTGTGTCGCCGGGCGGGTTAAACTAGGCCACGTATGGGCGGGTTAAAACCGGCCAGTTTTCCTTCCGTCCATATACCTCATCTCACGGGTTCTCGGCAAGTCTTGTCGCCCCGCACGTCGCTTTTATGCT
>JBPOIK010000163.1:0-7663 GCA_052034525.1 Planctomycetota bacterium | reverse complement strand
GCTGAGCTTCGTGCTTCGACCGGAGAATTCGCTGTTCATGCTGCTGTCCTTCCATTCGGTCAGCCGCGGGCGACCTCATCAAACGCCTCATCCGCGGCCTGAATCGTACTTTCGATCAGATCATCCGTATGCGCCAGGGAGACAAACATGCACTCATACTGCGAGGGCGCCAGGTAGACGCCGCGCTCCAGCATGGCGTGAAAATACCGCGCGTAGGCCCGGGTGTCCGATCGCACGGCAGAGGCGTAGTCCGTCACGGGTCCATCGGTGAAGAACACGCTCGACATGCTGCCCACTCGCGTCTGAAAGACACAGACACCCGCCGCCCGGGCCGCCTGAGCAAGCCCCTCGGCCAGGCGCGCCGACCGCGCCTCCAGCGTTTCATACACATCCGGCTCAGCCAGCGCCTCGAGGGTGGCGATGCCCGCCGCGGTCGCCAACGGGTTGCCCGCCAGGGTTCCGGCCTGATAAACCGGCCCCAGCGGCGAGACCTGCTCCATGATCTCGCGTCGACCGCCGTAGGCGGCGATCGGCAAGCCGCCGCCCAGCACCTTGCCCAGGCATGTCAAGTCCGGCTGAACGCCATAAAGCTGCTGGGCACCGCCCGGAGCCACCCGGAACCCCGTCATCACCTCGTCGAACACCAAGAGCGTGCCGTGCTGATCGCACAGGCTCCGCAGCCCGGCGAGAAACCCCTCCGTCGGCGGCACGCAGCCCATGTTGCCGGCAATGGGTTCCACCAGTACGGCCGCGATCCGCTTGCCGTGCTCGGCGAACAGGTCTTTCGCCGCGCTCAAATTGTTGTAGGGCAACACGAGGGTGTCGGCCGTGGCGCCGTTGGGCACCCCGGGCGAGGACGGAGTGCCGAACGTCAGCAGTCCGGAACCCGCCTTCACCAGCAAGGCATCCGCGTGGCCGTGGTAGCACCCTTCGAATTTCACGAGCGCGTCGCGACCGGTGAACCCGCGGGCCAGCCGCATGGCGCTCATGGTGGCTTCTGTGCCGGAATTGACGAACCGCACCATCTCGATGCTGGGCATGCGCGCGATTATCAGCTCGGCCAGTCGGATCTCCGCTTCGGTCGGAGCGCCGAAGCTGCAGCCTTTGGCGGCGGCCTTGTTGATGGCCGCCACCACGCGCTCATCCGCGTGGCCGAGGATCAGCGGGCCCCAGGATCCGACATAGTCTGTGTAGCAGCAGCCGTCCAGATCGGTAAGAACGGCGCCGGCGCCCTTGGCGATGTACCGCGGCACACCGCCCACCGCGCCAAACGCCCGGACCGGCGAACTGACCCCGCCGGGCATCACTTCGCGGGCAGCCCGGAACGCGGCCTCGGACCGGGCCGTGGTGAGCGATTTCTCGCCCGTCTCATCGTGACCGCTGGCGGACATGGGAACCATCATAGGAGCCCGCCGGATCGATGCAAGCCGCCCGCACCCCGGCCCGCGGAGCGAGGCGCGTCACCGCCGGATCACGCGGGGATGCCGAAGCTTGATTTTCATGTCTTTGCCCAGGGAGAGCCTGCCCGGAGGCTCGATTGCCCGGACCGCCTTTTTCATGTCGCTGACCTTGAAGACGACCGTGGCGTTGGCGCCTCGATTTCCGGTGGTCGCGTACATGTACGCAATGTGGACGTGGGCGTTGGAGAGCCGCTCACAGACGTCGGCCACGGCGCCCACGCGGTTGGGCAATGGGACGATCAGAACATCCGTCTCCGTCATGGGGACGTTGAGGCGCTGCAAGGCCACGCGGGCGGCGTCCGGCTTGTCCGCGATCAGTCGCAAGACCCCGCTCTCCGCCGCGTCCATCATGGACATGCCCAGAATGTTGATTTTCTCCCGGGCCATGGTGCGACAGACTTCCGCCAGCACGCCCGGTTTGTTCACGGTAAAGACGGAAAACTGTGTCGTTTGCGGCATCGGGGCTTCTCCGAAGACAGGATTCTTCCGCCTGCGCCGGCGAGCGGCCCGCACTCGCCCCTGCGATGCCCATATCCTACTGCCCCCGCCCCTCGCCGCCAAGCCCCCGAAACGCCGCTGGAAAAGACACGCCGAACCCGTCCACTGGACCTCACCACAACTGCCTTCGTAGACTGTCTTGCGATGCGATACGATCAGCACCTTCATTCACGGCACTCGTTCGACTGCCAGACAGACCCTCCGGACAACGTGCGCCGGGCGATCGATCTTGATCTGGGCGGGCTGACCTTCACCGAACACTTTGACACCCACCCCGACGAATGGCGATTGTGTCGCTACAACGACGAGCGCTACTCGGCGGACCTGGCGTGGCTGCGCGGGAAGTACGGCGATCAGCTCTCCATCGGTAAGGGAATCGAAATCTGTTATCAGCCTCAAAACGAAGGGTTTGTTCTGGACCACCTGGCCCGGTACACGTTCGACCTGGTCATGCTGAGCGTGCACTGGACGCCGCGCGGCGCTCTGCACCGCCTCGAAGACTGGTCAGACCTGGATCCGCCCACCGCGGTCCGCATTTATCTGGAGACCGTTCTGGAGGCGGTCGCCTGGGCACGCCGCCTGGCTCGGCAGCACGAGCCGGTTTTCCAGGTGCTCGGGCACCTGGACCTGGTTCGGCGTTACACGCACCGTTTCTTCGGGGATGACGTGCCGGATATCGAGACGGACCTGGTGGACGACATTCTCCGCATCAGTCTGGAGGCCGGTCTCGTGCTGGAGGTGAATACGTCCACCGTCCGATCCGGTTTCGGCCGACCCATGCCTGACGGTGCGATCCTCGCCCGTTACGCCGCGCTGGGCGGGCGGGCCGTTACGCTTGGATCCGACGCGCATCGGCCGGAGCACATTGCCGCCGATTTCGACCAGGCTGTCGGCCTGGCCAAAGCCGCCGGCATCCGGCATCAGGCGGTGTTCCAGGATCGACGCATGTTGATTGTCGACCTGGATTAGACTAGAAGGATTCCTCGCGACGGCTGGCCTTGAATACGCGGCTTCCCCCTGCGGAGCGGGAAGTCGATCCACTACCTCATCGACGACCGGCGGCTCCGGCCGTGGACCGTCATAGAGGGTCGAGCGCAGTGACCTATGACGCTTTGATCGTGGGGAGCGGACCGGCCGGAAGCACGGCCGCTGCTCTGTTAGCCAAGGCGGGGCATCGCGTCGCGCTGATCGGGAATCAGCCCTTTCCCCGGGAACCCGCCGGCATCGGTTGGGTCGGTGCGCAGGCCGCCCGGCTGCTGGAGAGTCTTGGCATCCGTTCGGCCGCGCTGACCCACCCCATCGAGGAAATCACCTTTCTGAGCGCGGACCTGGCCAAATCCGCGACTGCCCGAATCGGGGAGACCCCCGGCTATTTCACCGATCGCGCCGCGCTGGAGAACGCGCTGATCGAGGCGGCTGCCTCCGCCGGCGCCGAGACGATCCACGGCACAGCGGTCGCTGGGATCAACCTGCGCGAAGGGAACGTGGAAACCCGCTTCCGCAACCAGGATGCGATCCGGGGGCGCATTCTTCTGCTCGCCAGCGGCCGTGCCTCGGGCCTGGTGGACCGGGTCGGCCTGGCCGCCACTCCCGGACGCTGTTGGACCGCGTATTTCCGCGCGCCCGCCGCGGGATCGTCCGGCAAAGGCAGGGTGACCGTCATTCTGGGTCTGACCCGCGACGGCGGACACGGAGTGGTGCTCTGGGCCGCGGATCAACTCACGGTGGCCGTGACTGCGCCGGGCGCCAGGGAGGATGTCGTTTCGTGGCTGACCGGGCTGTGTCGGACCCTGGGCGAACGGGCGCTCCTTCCGGCCGGGCTGAACCCGGAGCCGGATCGCCTTGCGGTCATTCCGCCGCCTGCGAACGCCCTGGAGATGGAAACGCACGTCGGCAAGCACGCCCTGCTCATCGGCGAGGCGGGCGGGTTCGTGGCCGCCCTCTCGAACGAGGGGGTGGTGCCGGCCATGTGGTCCGCCTCCGTCGCGGCGAAGGTGGTCAGTTCCGCGCTGCAGAGCCCGCGATCGCAGGACGCGCTGATGACGTTCGACACGCGCTGGCGGTTGGAGATGGCGGATTATCTCCGCTCACCCAACACGGACATGCAGTTTCTGATACCACTGGTTTTTTCCAACCAGCTCATGGCGGACCGGATGGCGGCGGCCTTCTTCCGCGGCGAGAACATCTGAGTCTCCGGGCGGCCGCTCGTCCCCCCGAGGCGTCCGTCGCACCTGCCAGGTATTGTGGCGGCCGCGTCGCGTTCGGGCCGCGGGCCGTCAGAACCGTCCGGAGCGAACCGGCAATTGCGTCGCGGGAAGCTCGCGACGCGGGCCGGTCGACTCCATCCGCCCCACTTCTGCCGCGGGCCGCGTTCCGGGCAGCGCGTGGTCTGCCTCGAGGCCGTCGATGCTGCGCATCGGTATGGGGCTCATGGGCGGCGCCGTCCGGCGGCGGATCTTGCCCAGATGCAGGCGCAGGGTCCAGCCGAGAGTCCGGCGGAGGGTCAACAGCAGACCCTTCATGCCCAGCAACTGCTCGCCGGCATCCACGAAGTGCACCCGGCTCTTGGACCGTACCAGTGCCCAGAGAAAGCGGACGGGATTGTAGAAGTAGAGGTAGGCCGCCAGAATGTTCCATTGCTTGCGCCAGGGTTTCGAATGGAACGACGCCACGACGTGGCTTCCGCCGAGCATGTGTTCCTCCACGCGACAGCCTCCGACGCTTTCATAGGCCATCCCGGACGTATACGTTCCGCCATACAGCGAGGACCCCGTCGCGGGCACCAGCATCAACACCTGCATGCTGATCGCACCGGCTTTGCGCAGCAGGCCGACCTGGTTGAGCAGGCCGTCAGGCTTCGGGCCGCGGCTGATGAGCGGCTGTGCGTCGTGGTGCATCATCATCGGCATCGGCCAGATCCCGTGCCACCGCAGCCGGTGGAACACCTCACGCATCTTGTCGACGCCCTGTCCCTTCTTCACCAGGGTCCCGGTCAGATCCTCAATCCCCATCCACAGCGCGCGAATACCCGCCTTACGAGCCGTCTTGAAGTGGTCGCGAAGCTGAAACGCATCATGAAGCGTGACCTCCGTGCCCCATCGGACCTTCTTGCAGAGGGGTGCACCCTCGATCTCCGTACGGGCCAGAGTCTCGATGATGTCCAACGCGCGATCCTTCCGGTTGAAGAAGTTGTCGTCCGTGCCGAAGTAGTTGTGGATGCGGTACTCCTGGTGCAGGCGCTGGAACTCGTCGGCGATGCGCTCTCCGCTTTTCACGCGATGCTGCCGCTGGTTGTACGCGGGGATCGGGCAGTACGGACAGGCGAACCTGCAGCCGAACGTCAGCACGAGGGACGCGATCGGGCTGTGGCGGGCCACCTGCCCGGCGGGAAGGGGCCGGGCGGCGAGCGTCGTCCGCCGACCGGGAGGCTCCAGCAGCCGGTAGCCCAGGACCGGGTGCGGCAGTTCGTCCAGATCGCCGAGCAGGCGCTGCATGCCCGTGTCGACCAGTTCCTCCACAATACCGGCCTTGTCCGTTTGTGCATAGACCAGGCCGGGCACGCCGTCGAGGAGGCTGCTGTTCCGCGCCCGCAGGAACGTCGATCGCAGTGATTCGCCGTTCGCACGAATCGACAAGAGCGCCTCCAGCAGGTCCAGCAGCACGTATTCTTCGCCGGTGACGGCCACGTCGGCGCCCCACGGATCAAGCGGATCGGCCCCAAAAACGTCCCAGGGCTCGTAGATGGTTTTAGGACCGCCTGCGATGATGAGAGGGCGATGCCGAGGATCAATGCGGCATGCGTCGCGGATCAGCCGTTCGCACGCGGCGGAATGAAGCTGCATGCTCGAGACCATGAAGAGGTCCGGGATACGCCCGTCCAGGCGCATCTGTTGCGGCCGGAAGCTCCGGTTCCACTGCTGCAGGACGATGCGCGTCTTCTCAAAACCCGCATCCAGCATCGCGGCACCGACGGCTCGGACGCCGGCCGGCGCCATGTGCGTGGCCGAATAGACGAAGGGGAGCATCCGCGTGCGCGGGTCGAACGCGCAGACGATCACGCTCGTCAGGTCATGCGCGCGGGCAAGACGCCGCAGTCGATGGCGCAGATCCAGCAACGCTCCTGGTCGCAGCAGTTCATCGCCCCGTGAGCGCCGAGGTAATTCCATGTTCTGTCCTTCCGGCCCGTGCCTTTGTGACGCACCGGCGTCACACCTTTCCGGGTGCGTCGCCCGCAGGCTGCCCGGGCGCTGGTGGACACCCATGCCGTCGGGGCAGCAAAAAACCGACGCGGACGAACACGCGGAGGTATTCGACCACATCGGCTTACTCGCAAATGACCGCCCGCCCCCTCGGGCTGTCCTTCACTTCGTCATCCGACGTATTCGCGTCAGACCGCGAGCCACGCCTGCTCACCCGCTTCCGGCCCACTCCAGCGACGCACATGGTAACACCCGCCCCAGCGAAAGCAAGCGGGATTGCGCATTTCGAGCGGGCCTTCCCGCAAACCGGGCGTCAAGCCGGTGGAGGGGCATCCAGTGGGGTGGTCTGGCCCCTTCGTTTCAAGCGGTGTTCTGGACGCGGGAGCAAAAGAAGCCAGGGCGTGGAAAACGGCGCCTGCTCGGAACGGCGCCGCCCTCGCGCCGGAAGCGGCAACGCTTTCTTGCCGTTCGCTCGGGCCGGGACCGCTCCGCGATGCGCGGCCTCAGGGCCCTTGTTCCGTCACCCACGCGGCATAGAGTACCTCCATCGCTGGTTCGAAACCGCATTCCGGACAGCGAGTGGCCGTCAGGCCGCGGAGGCTGTAGCCGCAGCGCAGGCAGCGGATGCCCGCCTGGATCCGTTCCTCTGCCGACGTCGTTCGCGCCGGCCACCAGAAGAACGCGGTGAACATCAGCCAGAGCCCCAACATGACGCTCGAAATCCCGACGCTCCGCCCCTCCCAGGAGTATCCGGAGAGGAAAGCGCAGCACAACGGCACCAGCACTGCCACAAACAGGAGCAGGCTCGAAGAGAGGATCGTTCCGATCCGTACGCGGCGCGTCCAGATTACGCGACGACGCCAGATCAGGATCCAAACGACAATCGCGATGGTCGTGCATACCCAGTTGCAGATTTGGAGAGAATACTGCATAAACGGACATCCCGCTTTTTCCTGGAAGATGAGAAGAACCATCCATATGCCACACAGAAACGGCGGCAGGCCCATGGACGCGGCCAGGGAAAGCCCAACCGGGGTCATGATTCGTCTTCCGTCACGATCCAGCGGCCGACGCGCCTGTAGAGCAGCCCAGCCGCGATCCAGGCCCCACCAAAGCCACACGACCACCCACACCCACAAGCCGACCAGGCTGAGGTTCTGCCCGGTGCGCAGGATGTCGTCAGAGATACAACCGACGTCGAATATCGGCTGCCACCAGAGCACCTGGGCCAGGGGGACAAGCACAGTGATGGCCGTCGTGGCCGCTCGACCCAATGTCCATCGCACGAAACGTCGCCAGATCCACAGGCCCGCCCCTATCGTCAACGCGGTGAAAACCAGATTGCTAAGCTGGAGCCCATCCCGAACAGGTGGGAAAAACGGGATGAAGGGGCAAACCAGAAGCGGAAGGGCGGGCACCAGAAAGAACATCGCCAGGCAAAGCAGCAGCCGACCGGCCAGCGGTGTGGCCCCCCCCAGTGAGCGGGTCGAGCGGACGCCGTCCGCC
>JBPOIK010000070.1:0-2580 GCA_052034525.1 Planctomycetota bacterium | reverse complement strand
AAACACGAACGGCTTGACACCGCAGAGACCGTCAGATGGGTTCATTGAGGCAGGTGGCGCGCCCCCGGACGCCGGCGAGGGGGGCCCGGCAACTCAGTACGGATACGCGGACCCGTTACCCGATCTGCCGAGTCCGCACCCGTACCGCATCAGGTTCTGCTGTCCGGGCAACAAGACGGACAATGCGTACCATGTGGTGACGGCCGACGGCGTCGGCGCCACGGCCGTTCTTGACGGCGTGACCATCACCGGCGGCTACGCCGACGGTTCCAGTACGCCGTACCCGTACAATGTCGGCGGCGGCATTCTGTGCAAGGGAAGCAGCGCGACCATTCGTCACTGCATCATCGAGTGCAACGCGGCGGTGAACGGCGGCGGGATCATGGCCCGGTATAACGCCGCCCCTGCCATCTCCCAGTGCATCATCCGCTACAACATGTCGGTCCCGTCGGCAGGCCAGCCGGCGCCCACCGGCGGAGGCGGCATGGCCAACTACCTGGCCAGCTCCGTCCTGACGGACTGCACATTCATCTCAAACCGCAGTCTGGGCACCGCGGGGGCGGGAATGCAGATCGGCGAAAGCAATCCCACCTTCAACCGCTGCACGTTCCAGGCCAACGAGGCCCCCAACGCGGGCGGCGGCGTGATGGTTTGGGGCAGCACGGCCGCCCCTCAACTGATCGGCTGCACGTTCGAGGGCAACACCGCTCTGAACGCGCTCGGCGCCTGGGGCCTGGGCGGCGGCGTGGCCGCGATCAACGGCGCCAAACCGACGCTGCGCGACTGCACGTTCATGACCAACGAGGCCGTCTCTCGGGGCGGCGGGATGGGCGTCACGGACAGCGCAACCCATGCGAAGCTGGTTCAGTGCATCTTCGCTGACAACGAAACCGGCCGCGGGGGTGGGCTGGCGGTCCAGGCCGGCCAGGCGACGATGGTCAACTGCCGGTTCCTGGGCAATCAGGGGCAGTTCGGCGGTGGAGTATTCGTGCAGAGCAGCACGGGAACGGCGAATTTGACAAATTGCGTGTTCAGCGGGAACGTGGCGGACGGCAAGAATGAGAGCCTCGGGGGCGGCCTGTGCGTGGTCAGCAGCGGCACGGCCACGCTCACCAACTGCACGCTGTACGCCAATGCGTCCATGGCCGGTGACGTTGCTCTGGGGGGAGGGATTTATGTCGAGAGCGCGACGGCCAATGTGAGGAATGCGATTGTTTGGGCCAACAGCACGATCTGGGGTTCCGGAGAGACGGATCAGGTCTACATCTGGGGAAAATCCTCTTACTCCCTGACGTCCAGTTGCGTGCAAGGCTGGACGCCCGGCGGGCTGGGCGGGTACTGGAACACGGCCAACGACCCGGCCTTCATCGATCCGTATGGCCCAGACGGCATCCTGGGCACGGCCGATGACGACTTGCGGATTGGGGCCGGCTCCTCCGCGATTGACGCCGGGTTCAGCGGTTTCCTCCCCGCAGACGTGTTTGATCTGGACCGCGACGGGGACACGGAGGAGGAACTGCCGCGGGATCTGGGTCGGCGCATCCGCATGATCGACGACCCGGCCACTCTCAATGGGCGGTACGGCGGTCCGATCGATCCGTTCCTGCCTCCGGTGGATATGGGCGCGTACGAGTACCTGAACCCCGGCGACGACCTGGGCGTCCCCGAGCCGCCGCCCGCCGGTGCATCGGCCCCCGAGCCGTCCGGCACGGCCTACATCGCGTTCACGTACGACGCGCTGGGACGGCGGATCGAGAAGATTGTGGATTCCGGCGGGGCGCAGGTGGAGGTTACGCGGTATTATTACGAAGGAGAAAACGTTATCCTGGAGACGGACGCGGATGAAGCGCCCAGACGTACGTATGTGCATGGGTCGCAATACATTGACGAAAGGGTCGTCATGCGGCTGCCGAACGGCGCGGAGTACTGCTACCTGCCGAGGGAACTCTACAGCGTGGCCGCTTTGACTGATGACACTGGCACGATCGTCGAAGCCGCGACGTACGACACGTACGGCAAAGTGGCTGTGTACGACGGCTCGGCCCAGCCGGTCGAGCAGTCACCCGTCGGCAACCCGTACTACTTCACCGGCCGAAGGCTGGACCTCCTGCCGCTCGCGGGCGGGCTCAAGCAGGCGTACCATTACAGGGCGAGGGCGTACGATCCGGGGGTTGGGAGATTCTTGCAGAGGGATCCCATCCCATGTATTGGCCGGAGCAGTTACGAGCATACTGGCAGCAACCCCGCTGACCGAGTGGACCCCACCGGCGAATTCTGGACCGCAGCTGCCTGCGTCCTTTGTGTCGGCGCCATCGCAGCCGACGTTGGCGGCGGCGCTATCGGGTGCCTCACCGGGTGTCTGCAATACGCGGGCGGTAACTACGGCAAGAGCGAGTGCTTCAAGGACTGTATCCTTCTGTATCTCGAGGATCGCATGGATCACTCGCGGGCGTTCAACATATACAAGTCTGTGATAGAGGGATCGTCCTGCGTGGCGTGTGGCATTCGCCTGATCACAGACAAGCCGCTACCACCACCCGCACCTCCGCCACCAGTACCTCCACCACCGCCCGGCGAAGG
>JBPOIK010000092.1:0-2636 GCA_052034525.1 Planctomycetota bacterium | reverse complement strand
ATGGTCGTTCAGCTTCGGCCGGAATACCAGCCGGACGTGTTCGGCGGCGCGTTCATGGTGGTGACGGAACCGAAGCCGTGGGGAGCGCAAGGGTATTGTCACTGCCTCAAGGGGCGATCCGTTGCCTACCTACGGCCCAAGTGGGCGGATATGGAGTTGATTGGAATGGCGGCGTGGCTCGCAAAGATAAAATAAAAGGAGAATAAAATGAAAGTTTCTAACCAGCACGGCGACTTGTTGCTTGTTTCGGTTGTGTGTGTTCCCAAAGGGGCGAAGGAAATAAAGGCCGTCAAAGGGTTTGTCTTGGAGCGTGGGGAAGGTGTCCACACGCACATCCTTGAGGACGTAGAGGGAGTCATGCTCTTTGAACACAACGGTGACATTTACGTCCGCGTCGAAAAATCGGCCAGGATCAACCACGAGGAACACGGGATACAGACGCTGAAACCTGGTATTTATAAGAAGGCGATTGAACGTGTTTACGACTACGAAACCGAAGAAACTCGAAATGTCATCGACTGAGGTGTGGACTATGAAAATTGTTCGAACTCCGACGCGAGCCTCGGGAGGCATTACGTCAGAAGAGAAAATGCGGATGGGTGCGCTTGTTGAAAAGTGGAAGGCTATAGCTTTTCAAACGGGGCGGTGCGACGTTAAAAAGATCACGGACGCTATCGAACGGCTCTACGCTTCTGCGGGTTTAAAAAAGCCGCGTGTTGTTGTGGTTCCGTCCCCCTTCGTGATGGCTTGTGCCTATGGGGTGGCTTCCTGTTGGTGGGCCTTGCGTGGTAAGCTTAAAACCGAAGTCACCTACGCCGCCACCGACGCCGCCACCAACGCCGCCACATTCGACGCCACTCGCGAAGCTACCGTCGCCGCCACCAAACAAAAAAAAGACTGGTTGGTTTATCTGGCTAAGAAGTTTGTAGGGGATCGTTTTCGGACAGCTCTTGAGGGAGTAAAAAAATGGTCCACTGCGTACCAAGGTGGCAACATGTGGGCGATGTTACCATGTTACGTCGAGGCCATGCGGGACGTGATCGGCCTTACAGGGCTCCCGGTTTGGGAACAGTACAAGGCGTGGGAGGACGCGGCGACCTACGGTGGTTTCCGTGTCATGCACGAAAAGTTTTGCATCGTATCTGACTTCCCCGAGGTGCTTAAAACAGACTCGAGGGGAAGGGCGCACTGCGCAACCGGTCCATCCCACCGGTGGCGCGACGGTTTCGAGATTTACCACCTAAACGGCATTCGTGTTCCAAAGTGGCTCGTTATGACCGATGCCGGGAAGATCGACCCGATGCTTGCGCTCAACGAAAAGAACGTCGATGTTCAGCGTGAAATAATCCGGAAAATTGGCGCGGAGAGGATGCTAAAGGCGGTCGGAGCAAAGACAGTTGATACCTTCGTGGACTGCCACACAAAGGGCGGGAACGTCTACGAACTAAAAGAGCTTCTTGTTGGGCAGATCAGCCGAAAGTACCTTTACTACGAACACGCCTCGGTTCCTGGATACTGGTATGCACAGGCCGTCCCCCCTAACACTAAACGGGCGATTCACGCCCGCGCGTGGATTCTTGGGATGGACTCTCCGGAACAGAAGACCGATGAGGAAATCCGCGCGTTCCTTCCAGAGGTGGTGTCATGACCGACCGTTAGCCGTTTGCTGTTATCAAAACTATCGACCACATACCCGTGGCTGTCTTCGTAGAAATATATGGGGTTCACGTTGGATCTTATGGTGGAGACGACGCACTACAAAATGCAAAAGCACTGGCTGATGAGCTCAACGCCGCCTTCAACAAGCGGCTGGACGAGGAGCTTGCGAAGGCGGTGGAGGAGTTCCGGGAGAGAATGATTGTGAAACTAAAATCAGTTGGTTTAATGAGATATTTTGAAGAAATCCGTGCGCTCCCAACGGAGCCGGAGGAAAAATGATCAAAGAACTTGACAGTTTTGATTGGGAACAAGCGTTTGGAGAGGGCGCGAATTATGCCGAGATCAAGCCCCAGGCTGTTTTAACGTCGCGCGGGAAAGTCTCGCTTGAAAAAGTAACGCGCGAGAATGTTGCTGAAGTCGTCGCCATGTCCGATGGCGAGGATGATGAACGGGATTGGATGGGGGTTTTTCGGCTTGCCGATGGACGATACATTAGCGTTTGTTCTGGATGCGATTATACCGGGTGGGATTGTCAGTCGGGCGGTGACGTTGAAGTTGCCCGGTCCCTGGATGAGATCCTACGATACGGGGTAACGGAAAAAATGCGAGAGCGGCTTGGACTTCGGGAGGCCGGGAAATGAAAACTAAAATCCGGCTGGATTGGCAAAAGGTTTGGAACTCCGTAACATTTTGTGGGAGACAAAGCTGTCACTCGCTCTGCCAACACGCAAAAGGCTCTATAAAAAGGGCCGTAGAAAAGCAGTTACAAAGTGCGGGGCGGTTTCTATCGGCCGCAATGGGGGAAAAATGAGAGGCATAGCGCAATATGTTTGCGAGGACCACGATTTTGTCGTCATTTACCAAGTTGATAGAAACGGACGGCCAAACCAAAATTGCCCCGCGTGCGATCTGGTGTCCGAGATAGAGGACCTTCTGAATAAATTAGGCGCTACACAGACAGAACTCGACGAGATGAA
>JBPOIK010000184.1:0-11562 GCA_052034525.1 Planctomycetota bacterium | reverse complement strand
GTGACGCCGCGGTTGCCTGGTGGGAGGGGATGCCGCATCCTGAAGCCCTCTATCGATCGAGGATCAGGCCCAGGCTGTGCATGACCATGTGGGACGCGAATCGCATGGGAACGGCCGGCTGCCAGTCGACGCGCAGCGCGTCGAGGGTGTCGCCGACGATCTCGATCCGCTCTTGGCGTGTCTGGCCGATTCCCTGCTCGTAGGCCATTCGGAGGTGCCGGATCCTGTCCGGATTGTGTCCGATGACACGGGACGCCGTGGCGTCGGCCGCCGCCAGATCGTCGCTGGCCAACAGCAGCCAGTCACCCAGCCGATCGCGCATGTCAACGGTGGCTCCCATGACGCCGGGTATGATGGTCGGTCCGTTTCCTTCACCACAGATGGAGGCGTCGATGATAGTAAAATCCGGTCGGAGGGCGTGACAAATATCCAGCAGGCACTGCTCGATCCCGCCGATCGCGTTGTGGAGAGTCATTCGGGAGGGAGTGCCGAATCCGTAGTCTTCGGTGGAGGTTGCCCCGACGAAGTTTTTGAGGGAGGCGGTCACCTGCGTGATCATGTGCGTTTTCAGGACGGGCACGGAAATGATCTTATCCGCCCGAGAGACAAGGCTCGATACGTAAATCCGGCCCAGGTCCGTATTGGGAGATGCGACGGGATCCCATGCGGGTGAATCGCCGATAAGGCAGGCCAGGTGGAACGCCCCGGGATAGGCCGCGTTCAGCCGGTGATACTCCTGCGAGAGGTTGGTCGAGCCGTCGACCGTGTGCAGCTCTTTCCAGGAGAAATGCTGTGCCTGGCCGCCATCGCCGACGATGACCTTAGCCGCACCGGCGAGCAGACACTCCTCGGCCAGGGCGATCACGATGTCCGGCTTCGTGCAGGAGCCGCTGGCCACGCCATCCACCCTGAGAAACCCCGCGGTGCAGAAGTTCGGCTTGATAAACACCGTGTCGCCGGGGCTGACAATTGCCTTCGCTCCACCGAAGGCGGCCAAAGCGTCGCGGGTCATCTTGAAGAGGTTGCTCCCACGAACGGCCGCCACGCGGACCGATTTCGCCGTGGGGGCGAAGGGAGGGTCAATGCTTCGGCATCCGCCGAGGCATTGCGAGGCCCCCAGCGCCAACGTCGCCCGCATGCCTGATTCGAGGAATTGACGTCGTGTGATCCCGGGCATCCGTGCATTCCTTCCGCCACGGTCGGGCACGCCCAACGCGCGCCCTGCAATGATGGTAGCACCAATCCGGTGGTGATGCATCCGCTCTTCGGCGCTCGTTGGAATCGCTGGAGCCGGGCAGTCGACCGCCTTCCGGGACTATTGCCGGAGGGAGCGGGCGGTCTGTTCGGCGTGGCGGAGGACACGCAGCAGGTTGCCGCCGAGGATTTTGCGGATATCGGACTCAGCGTAGCCGCGATTGAGCAATTCCTGGGTGATGTACGGGTAGCCGGAGACGTCTTCCAGTTGCAGGGGCATGGTGCCGGCGCCGTCGTAATCGCTGCCCAGGCCGACATGGTCCACCCCGATGAGCCCGGCGACATATTCGATGTGATCCACCACGGTGTGAACGTCGCCGCGGGGGATGGGGTGGTCGCTTCTCCATTGGGCCCAGGCTTTGTCGAAATCCTCTTTGCGCGGGAAGCGCGCGTGGAGGGCTCGCTCTTCCTCGAAATAATTGGCCATCGCCTTGGCCCCTTGCGGGTCGGCATATCCGGAGAAGAAGTTGATCATGAGGAGCCCGCCGTTGTCGCGAAGCATGTGCAGCACGTCGTCCGGAACGTTGCGGGTGTGGGGGGCGACGGCGTACGCGTCGGAATGGGAGATGATGACCGGAGCCTTGCTGACCCGAATGGCGTCGCGCATGGTGTCGGCGGAGACGTGGGCCAGGTCGACAAGCATGCCCAGCCGGTTCATCTCCAGCACGACTTTTTCGCCGAAGGGCGCGAGGCCGCCGTGGCGTGGTTCGTCGTTGGCGGAGTCGGCCCAGTCGGTGGTGAGCGAGTGGGTCAGGCCGAGATACCGGGCACCGAGGTCGTAGAACTTCCGCAGGTTCTCGAGCGATCCTTCGATGGTGTGGCCGCCTTCGATGCCGATGAGCGAGGCGATTCTGCCGGACTGGTGGATCCGTTCCACGTCGTCGGCCGTGCGGGCGAGTTCGAACACGTCGGGGTATCGGCGGACCATGGCGTGAATGAGGTCGAAAAGCTCCAGCGCGATGGCGGCGGCGGTACCGTCGTGTTCGGTTTCCGGCGGCCCGTAGACGACCCAGAACTGCCCGCCGACTCCCCCCTTCTTCAAGCGCGGGATGTCCGTCTGGAGATTCGGCTGGGGCTTGGAGATGTCGATCACGTCAAATGAGGACTTTCCCCGTTTGCGGATCTGCCACGGCAGATCGTTATGGCCGTCGATGACGATGGCGGCCTGATGGATTCTCAGTGCCTGTTCCGTCAAAACCACAGGGCCGCGCTCCTTCCGGTCGTTGGGCTCGGGCTGGGCCGGTTGGGTCGTGGTTCGACCCGCGGCCGCCGAGAGCATGAAAAACACGAAAAACACGGCTATCACCGATCCCGCTGCGAGCCTCATCGTTCCTTCCTTTCGCCGGACCTGGTTCCGCTCCGGGCGGGCGGATTATGATACCCCAAGCGTGTTCCGGAAGGAACCCAGGCCTGGTGTTCGCCGGGCGAGTGCATCCCGAGTACCATACTGTGCCGCAGGCGAACCTTTGAGGGGTTCGGGGTGCGAAGGTGTCGATCAGGAGTCATTGGCTGTGGCATGGACCAGAGAAGAGGTGGAGCGGCGAGTGCTGGGCGTGCTGATTGAAAAATCGCTGGCCCAGCCCGAATACTATCCGATGACGATCCACGCGATCGTGGCCGCGTGCAATCAGAAGAACAATCGCAACCCGGCGATGGAGGTGGACGAGGACGCGGTCTATCACGCTCTGGAGGATCTGCGGCTGCGCGGGGTGGTGACCGTCGTGCTGCCGGGGCCCGGGGCCCGCACGAAGCGGTACCGGCACGAGGCCGAGACATATTTCCGGTGGCAGAAGCGCGAGCGGGCGGTGATGGCGGAATTGCTGTTGCGTGGTCCGCAGACGACGGGCGAACTGCGCACGCGTTGCGGCCGGATGGCACCGTTCGAAAGCGTGGATGTCGTAATGGACGTCCTGAAGTGCCTGGCGGAGTACGAGCCCCCCTGTGTGGCCCGGCTGGCTCGCGGGGCGGGGCAGTCGGCGGATCGGTATCGACAACTGCTGTACGAAGAGGCCGGCCTGCCGGGCACCGCGGAGGCAGCGGCATCGGCGCCGCCGGCTACGGCCGAGCCGCCCGGAGGTATGGCAGATCTGCAGAGTGCCGTGGAGACGCTGCAGAAGCAGATGGAGGAGCTCTCGCAGCGTGTGGCGCGGATCGAGGCCGAACTGGGGTAGATCGGGGCGCACGGGTGAAGGCGGAACCCGCGGAAAGGGCGCGAGTCAGACGGTCACAAAAAGATTGTCGTGGCCGGGAATGATGAGTTCCGCAACCTCCACGATTTCGGCGAAGGACCGGCGTGCGCGAGCGGTGTCAAAGCAGCGGTCGTGGATGCGGGCGTTCTGGTAATGGTCGCGCGTCAGCACAGCATCGCCGGCGACGATGGTCGTCTGGCGCCCGGCCACGAGGAGGGCGCACGTGCCGGGGGTCACACCGGGTGACGGGAAGGTATGGACCGCCCTGCTGAGTTGTTCCGGGGCCGGTCGGGTTCGCCCCAGCAGTACGAGTTCCTGTTCCATTTCTTCGGCGGAGACGGCGCCGTCCACGTCTTCGGCGGCGGACGCCAGGGCACGGTTCAGGTGTTCGAGCAGAGTGGAGCGCTCCTGCGGGTGGATGAGCCAGTCGGCTTCGTCGAAGAGAACAAGACCGCGCCTGTGAACCGGGAGAAAGCTGGTAAGGAAGACGATGGTGACCTGTTCCGGGCGCAGTCCGACCCGTTCCTTGAGCCGGTGCGTCAGGATCTCGGCCGGCAGGGACGGGTCGACGAGGATTGTCGCGTCGCCGTCTCGAATGAGGGTGGTGGTGGCGTGGGCGGACCGTACCGGCGTCCGTTCGTTCCAGAACGGGTTATGGCTGAGGGTGCCGATGCTGATGACGTCGATGGTGCAGCTCATGGGCGCGCAGTGTAGCCCGGTTGGGCCCGGGAATCGAGCGGGGGCGGGTCCGGAGGGCGCATGCCCTTGACATCGCTCGTGGTTTGCGGGAAAAGCACCGCTCGCATAACCTTCGGTTATGCCGACCGTCAGGCAATGGAATTCTAGGGACCTGCTATGCTCGACATCAAACTGATACGCGAGAACCCGGAATTGATCCGGCAGGCCGCGGACCGCAAACGCATCCCGTGCGACGTGGATCGTCTTTGCGCGGTGGATGACCGGCGGCGGAGCGTTCAGAAGGAATTGGACGACCTTCGGGCCGAAAGCAATGAGCTGGGTCCGCAGATGGCGCTGCTGGGCAACCCGAAATCCGACTGGTATAAGCGCGCCGTGGCCGAGGGCCGGACGCCGCAGGATATCCAGGCGCTGGCGGCGCAGACGCGTCAGAAGCTCTCGGAGATCAAGGCCCGGATCAAGGCGCGGGAGGAGGAGGCGCGGTCCATCGGGGAGGAGTTCGACCAGCTCATGCTGACCGTGCCCCAGCCGGCGTCCCCGGACGTGCCGATCGGCAAAGACGAATCGGAGAACGTGGTGCTGCGGCACGAGGGGGAGGCGCCTTCGTTCACGTTCGAACCGAAGGACCATGTGACTCTCGGAATGGAGCTGGGGATCCTTGACATCGAGCGCGGGGTGAAGCTGGCCGGCGCGCGGAACTACATTCTGCGCGGGGACGGCGCCATGCTGCACTACGCGGTATTGCGACTGGCCCAGGACCAGATGATCGCCCGCGGTTTCACGCCGATGGTGGTGCCGGTGCTGGTGCGGGAGTCCGTGATGTATGGCACCGGCTACTTCCCGATCGGGCGGGACCAGGCTTACCTGTGCGAGCGGGACGAGATGTCGCTGGTGGGCACGGCCGAGGTGCCGTTGACCGCATACCATGGGGACGAGGTGCTGGACGAGGATCAACTGCCCGTCAAGTCCGTGGCGCTGAGCACCTGCTTCCGCCGCGAAGCCGGCGCGGCCGGAAAGGACACGCACGGGCTGTACCGGATTCACCTGTTCGACAAGGTGGAGCAGGTGGTGGTCTGCCGCAACGACGAGGAGGAGAGCATCCGCTTTCACCAGGAGATCCTGGCGAATGCGGAAGCTGTGTTGCGGTCGCTGGGGCTGCCCTACCGCGTGGTGAACGTCTGCACGGGTGATCTGGGACAGGGCCAGGTTCAGAAGTTCGATCTGGAGACGTGGATGCCGTCGCGCGACAGTTACGGCGAGACGCATTCGGCCTCGCGCTTTTATGAGTTTCAGGCGCGGCGATTGAATCTGCGCTACCGCGGAAAGGATCGCAAGCTCCGATTCTGTCACACGCTGAACAACACGGTGATCGCCTCACCGCGGATTCTCATTCCGATTCTCGAGCTGTACCAGAATGCGGACGGTTCCGTGACGGTGCCATCCGCCCTGCGGCCATACATGGGCGGCAAAGAGCGTATTGTCGCAAAGGGCCTGTCATGATCGTCGTCATGAAACCCGGGTGCGCGCCCGCGGACGTGCAGCACGTCGTGGACCTGGTGCGGCAACTCGGCTTGCGGGATCACGTCATCGTCGGAACGGACCGGACGGTCATCGCGGCGATCGGCGACAAGCGCACCGTCGACAAGGGGGCCATCGAAAGTGCGCCGATGGTGGACCGTGTGGTTCCCATTCTGGCGCCGTACAAGGTCGCCAGCAAGGAAGTCAAGCAAGAGGCATCGGTCATTCGAATCGGTCCGTCGGGCGCGGAAATCGGCGGACGGAAGATCGGGGTGATCGCCGGTCCATGCAGTGTGGAGAGCCGGGAGCAGATTCTGGCCACGGCGCATGCGGTCCGGGCGGCCGGGGCGATCGGGCTGCGGGGCGGAGCGTTCAAGCCGCGCACGAATCCCTATGCGTTTCAGGGATTGGGGGAGTCCGGCCTGAAACTGCTGGCCGAGGCGCGTGAGCAGACCGGGCTGGCGGTGGTCACCGAGGTAATGAGCGTTGACCAGGTGGAGTTGGTGGCGGCCTACGCCGACGTGCTCCAGATCGGCGCGCGGAACATGCAGAATTTCAACCTGCTCCGCGCCGTGGGGATGAAGCAGAAGCCGGTGCTTCTGAAGCGGGGGATGGTAGCGTCGCTGGATGAGTTCCTGCTGGCGGCGGAGTACATCATCAATGCGGGCAACCCGCACGTGATTCTGTGCGAGCGGGGTATCCGGACGTGCGAAGACTATGTCCGGAACACCCTGGCCCTGGCCGTGGTGCCGGCGGTGAAGCGGGAGTCGCACCTGCCGATCCTGGTGGATCCCTCGCACGGCACGGGGCACGAATACATGGTGCCGCCCATGTGCCGGGCGGCGATCGCCGCGGGAGCGGACGGTATTATCGTGGAGGTACATCCGGACCCGCAGCATGCCCTGACCGACGGCGCCCAGTCCATCACGTGTGAAGCCTTCGCCCGGATGATGCAGGAACTTGCCGCCGTGGCGCACGCGGTGGGAAGATCAACGTGAACGCAACGCCACACGTCTGTGTGGCGCGGCCGCTACCGGCCGGAAGAAGCCTCTGAGCATGAACGCACGGCACGGGCAAGCCAGGATCGCAATGATTTTCCTGCTGTGCCTGGGAACCGCCTGTACGAACTCCAAGCGAGGGGGAAAGGGAGTCATGGATCCGAAGGATGCGCATCGCACGAACCGGCTGGAACGTGCCATCAGTCCCTATCTGCTTCAGCACGCCCACAACCCGGTGGACTGGTACGAATGGGGCCCGGACGCCTTCGCGAAGGCAACACGGGAGAACAAGCCGATCTTTCTGAGCATCGGTTATGCCGCGTGTCACTGGTGCCACGTGATGGCACACGAATCCTTCGAGAACGACGCCATCGCGGCGGTTCTGAATCAGCATTTTGTGTGCATCAAGGTGGATCGTGAAGAGCGGCCGGATGTCGATGAGATTTACATGCAGGCCACGCTGGCCCTGAACAACGGCCAGGGCGGCTGGCCGATGACGGTCTTCCTGACGCCGGATCGGACGCCGTTCTATGCCGGCACGTACTATCCGCCGGATGCCTTCCAGCGACTGGCGGAGGCGATCGCGGATGCCTGGAAGAACCGACCCGGCGAGCTGCGGGAGCAGAGCGAAAGGGTGCGGGAGTATCTGCACTCGTGGGCGGCCGTTCCGTCTGGCGGGGAGCAGGAGCTCGATGCCGAAAACGTGACACGCGCGGCGCGGGAGCTGGTGCGGTATTTCGACCCCAGCCTGGGCGGATTCCAATCCAACGCGAACAAGTTTCCGCCGAGCATGGCGATGGAACTGATGCTGCGGGCGTGGCGTCGCACGGGCGATGAGCGGCTGATGCGAGCAGTTCGCGTGACATTGGATCATATGGCGCGGGGGGGCATATACGACCATCTGGGCGGCGGCATCTGCCGATACAGCACCGATCCCCACTGGTTGGTCCCTCATTTTGAGAAGATGCTGTACGATCAGGCCCTGGTGAGCGGCATTTACCTGGACGCGTACCAGGCAACAAATGAGCCGCTGTACGCCGAGAGGGCCGTTGGGATCCTGGATTACGTTCTGGCGGATCTCCAGGCGCCGGACGGTGGTTTTTACTCCAGCCGGGACGCCGACAGCGAGGGGCTGGAAGGGAAGTACTACGTCTGGACGGTGGCACAGGTCCGCGAGGCGCTCGGCCCGAAGGATGCGGAACTGTTCTGCGACTATTACGACGTGACGGAGGGCGGAAACTGGCTCGAGTCGCGCGGACACGGGCCGTCCGGGCCACAGAGCATTCTGAACGTTCGTCGGCCGTTGAGCGTGATTGCTCCCTTGCACGGTCTGGACGAAGCGGAGCTGTCATTGCGGCTAGCGGAGTTGCGGGCCCGAATGCGGCAGGTCCGATCCCGGCGAATCCCGCCCGCGCTGGATGACAAGATACTGACGGCCTGGAACGGGCTGATGATCGCCAGCCTGGCCAAGGGAGCGTGCGTGCTGGACGAACCGCGGTACGCCGAGGCGGCGGCTCGGGCGGCCGAGTTTGTGCTGGCGAACCTTCGGGTCGATGGCCGGCTGCTGCGAACATGGCGAGAAGGACAAGCCCGGCTGACCGGTTATTTGAACGACTATGCGTTCTTCATTGAAGGGTTGCTGAACCTCTACGAGGCCACGTTCGATCTCCGCTGGCTGGAGGCAGCGGACGCGCTGGCCGAACAGTCCATCCGGCACTACTTCGATGAAGCGGATGGTGGGTTCTTTTTCACTGCGGATGACGCGGAAATCCTGATCACCCGCACGAAGAATCCGCGGGACGGGGCCATTCCGTCGGGCAATTCGGTGCACGCGCAGAATCTGCTGCGTCTGGCGGTTCTGCTGGACAAACCGGCCTATCGCCAGAAGGCGGAATCCATTTTCCGGGCATTCGGGCCGATGACGGAAGACTCGCCGGGAGCCTTCGAACGCTTGTTGTGCGCGGCGGATTTCGGCGCGGGCCCGATCCAGGAGATCGCGCTGGTGGGGCGTGCGGAAGACCCGGCGTTGCAGGGTCTGCTGGCCGTCGTCCGCGCGGGGTTCCGGCCCAACAAGGTGGTGGCTGTGTCGCCGGGCCCCGAATCGCACGAGGCTCGACGGATTCCGCTGCTGGAGGCCAAGACGGCACAGGACGGTCGAGCGACGGCGTACGTATGCCGCGATTACACATGCCGGCGGCCCGTGACCACGCCGGAGGAACTCGCGGAGCTTCTGGATCCGGCGAAATAGCAACGCGTTAGAGACCGACGTAGCGGGCCAGCAGAGTCTTTGCGGCGTCCGGCGAGTCTGTGCCCTTGACGATGGCACGGCCGTCGTGAAAGATCGTCAGCTCAAACCCGTCTATCACGGCTTTCAGCAGGAATGCATTCAGCCGGATTCCACCGTGCGTAACGGGACGCAGACGCTCGGCCAGCGCGGGCAGATCGAGCGGCTGGTCGCCCTTTCGACGCACCTGGACCGCGTCACGACCGCAGAGATGGGCCGCGACGCTGAACCGCTCGCCAGAAAGATAATCGTAGCGATGGTGGCGGCAGCAGGCGCAGTCCGCGTGCTGCGTGGTATTCCCAACATGCACGGCCGTGAACCGCCCGGACCAGATGTCGAGGCTGATGAGGCGGCGGTTCACGTCCTCCAATCGGCCCGTCAGGATTTTGAGCGCCTCGGTGGCCTGGAGGCAGGCCACCACGCGTACCAGGGTGCCCAGCACGCCCACCGTATCGCAGGTGGGGCTTACCTCCGGTGGCGGGGGCTCTTCAAAGACGCAGCGAAGGCAGGGTGTAACGCCGGGCAGAACGGCCAGGCACAGACCGCTGGCGGCGACGGCCGCCCCGTATACCCAGGGGCGGCCATGCTTGACGGCGACGTCATTGATCAGGTAACGCGTCTCGAAATTGTCGGTGCCGTCGAGGATGAGATGTGAACCGTCGGTCAGCCGTTCAATGTTCGAAGGGTTCACATCCGTCACGATGCCTTCGACAGAGACCTGTGAGTTGATGCGAATGAGCTTTCGACGAGCGGCTTCCGCCTTCGGCAAAGCGGCGCTTGCGTCGTCCTCGTCGAAAAGCGCCTGGCGCTGAAGGTTGTCCAGCTCGACGAAGTCGCGATCACAGATGCGCACAAAACCCACACCCGCTCGCACAAGGATGTCGGCCAGCGTACAACCCAGAGCCCCACAGCCGACAATGGTCACCCGCGCCGCGCTGAGCCGTCGCTGGCCGTGCGGACCGATGGGCTCAAAGAGCATCTGGCGCGAATAGCGCTGCCAAGTGGGATCCGCCGGGTTGGGGAGGTCGAAGGGCATGGTTTGCGCGCCGTCGAAGGGGAGATCGTCGCGGGACTTGGGCCGCCGGCCCCCCTACTGCTTCTCGTCTTCGGCCGCTTCTCCATAGGCGAGACTCGCCAGAAAGCCGTCCGGCGGCGGCTGGTCCGCGACTGGCGGAATCGTGCGGGCCGCTGAATCCGCCGAAGCTCCGGGCGGTTCCCCGGCCGGATCGGGCATGGAGGGGGACGAGCGCGGCTGCTGGCCTCGGGCGGCGGGAGCGGGCCCGGCGGTCGCGTCGGCCCGGCGAAGGGAAAAGTACTCGCTCCACAAGCACCAGGCCGCCCGGACGTAGACGGCGGCGAAGACGGCAAAGATGAGGGCGTTCAGGCTCCCCCTCACCAAGTCATCAAACACCGTCACTACGGTCATCAGGAGGCTCAAGGCCACGCACGTCGAGAGAACCGCATCGAGCAGGAAACACACAAGCCGCCCGCTGAGGCGCCCGAAAACCGCCGCCACAAACAGCAGCGGGCCCGCGAATCGCAGAACCCAGATGGTCCCGGCGAAGGTTGTCGCCGTCAGGCCGACGGGAGCCTTGAGGGGTTCCAATAGCAGCCAGCCGATCAAGGTGATGAGGATGGCCGGCAGAAACGCGTTGCCGGCATTACGGCGAACGCGATCGGCGATTGCGTCGGCGGTTGCTGGCGGCACAACGTGCGATTTCATCATAAGGGGCGTTCCACAACTCGCGCATCTGGAAGGCGGCTGCGATCGGCCATGGCGCCGCCGGTCAGTTTCGCGTGCGATTCATCTGTCATGGCAGAACGACGTTCTGGTTCGGATCACGGATGGTCAGGACGGGGCACGGAGCCTTTCGAACCACCTTCTCGGCCGTGCTGCCCAGGAGCATGTGAGTCAGCCCGCCACGTCCATGGGTGGGCAGCACGATCAGATCGATGTTGGCCTCCCGCGCATACTGCACGATTTCGGCAAATGGTTTCCCGAATACGACCTTCGTCACGGCGGGGTATTTGAGGCCGACGAGATGCTCGTCGAAAAAACGATGCATCTGGGCTTCGGCCAGGCTGGTGAGGTCTTCGACCGGGGGAGTGACCGGGGCCATCTCCGGTCCGACGGCGGACCAGTACTGGTAGGCCTCGTCGATCACGTGCAGGCAGTGCAATTGGGCGTCAAAGACCTCCACCAGGCGACGGGCGAAGCCCAACGCGTGTAGAGACAGCTCTGAAAAGTCTGTTGGGTGCAGAATCTTGCTGAAGGTGATGCTCATGATAAGACCAAAGCCTCCGTTCTCGTCTTCGACATGCCCGGGCCGCCTTTCCTGATCGTACATCCGTCCCGCAGCCGCGTCAAGAATGCGAACCGGCCGGGGGCGCTTGACCGGCCGGCGGAAGCGCCTATTATCGCGCCGGGATCGGACACGCGGGTCGGGGGCTCCTCAACCCGCACAGGGAATCGACTGTGGAAGGCATGAACACCTGTCATGACTCCCCGCCGGCCGCCCGGCGGTTGCCCGCCTGGCTGAAGCGGCCGTTGCCGGGCGGCGCGTCATTCACACGAACGACGCAGACGGTGGCCGCCAGCGGGATCGCCACCGTGTGCCAGGAC
>JBPOIK010000114.1:0-31442 GCA_052034525.1 Planctomycetota bacterium | reverse complement strand
ACCAGGTCGCCTTCAACCATTCTAACAACACATAAATGTCCACATTCACGATGAGAAAGAGTCCTAGCATCTCGCGCATTTCGCCGGTGGACCGACGGAACTGCAGCGAGGAAATCAGCGCGTTCTCCCGGTCCGTCAGGAACCACACTTCGTAGGTCCGCTCACCCAACGGATCGTCATGCTGGCGGGCCAACTGGTGGGCCAGCGACGGGATGATCCACTCCGCGTTGACGAGCCAGGCGGCCGTCGTCGCGACGCCGAACGCGATAACCGGGACGGCCACCCGGTAGAGACTCACGCCGGACGCCAGCATGGCGGTCAGTTCGTTGAGCCGGCGCAGCCGGCCGAGCGTCAACATGCCGGCCACCACGGTGATCACGCCGGAGAGCTGCCCGAAGTATTTGAAGAGGTTCGCCCCGTAATAGCTGGCAATCCCGGCCAGCACCTGCCCGACCGTCCGACGGTCTTCCGTGAACTCGTCCATGTTGAAGAACAGGTCGAGCACGATGTACAGACTGATCATGACCCCCAGGGCGATGAGGTAGTTCACCAGCAGCGAACGCAGAATGTAGCGATCCAGTGTGCTGATCATGCCGCCTGCTACCGCCTCACGAATCGCGCCAACACCAGGACATCCAGAACGCCCACCAGCGCGATGCCGCCCCAGATGATCACAAGCCCCACCTGGGCCGTGCCCGGCTTCTCCGCCATCTGGCGTCCCATGATGGTGATGACCGTCACCAGAATCGAAGGTACGAACGCGATGCCGAACGCCGTCAATACGTGCGACCCGCGAAACACGATCGCCAGGGCCGCGCCCAGCACCATCAGAACCAGCACGCTGGCGCTGAAGGCCAAGCGGGCATGGATCAGCGCGACCAGGTTGCGATACATTACACCCAGACGAACGCGCAGCTTGTGGTGCAGCTCTCGCGCCTGCGGCTGGAGGTGGAACACGTCCGCAGCGCCCTTGTCAAGCAATTGTCGAGGGGAATACCGCATGACCTCGTCGGTCACAGCGGACGGCAGAGGAAACGGATTGGATTCCCAGCGAGCCTTGTGGCTGGATCGCCCCGGGACCGCGGGATCGGAAATCTCCACCCCGTTGAGAAACTCCAGCGTCACTTCCGCGCCCCGCGCTTCCGTACGGCGAATCCGCACGGCCGCCCGGTCGGCCTTGAGCGTCCGCTCCACGCCGCCAATCACTTCCCGGACCTCCACGCCGTCCGTGAAAGTCAGTCGGCCGTCTTCCGGAATCGCGACGGCGTTGCCCGACCGGAGCTCATAGCGCACTTTGTCGTCTCCGAGCGACAGCCACTCGCGCCGGTCGAATGCCGCGCTCCATTCTTCCGCCAGACTGTGGCAATAGAAGGCGTCGGCCATGGCGTTGCGCAGCTTTTCCAGCGGTTCCTGAATTTCCGGAACCATGCCGGGCTCCCGCACGAACCGCCACAATTCGGTCAGGTTGCGCCATTTCAATTTCACGGCCGCCTGCTGGGGAATCGGAACGGCCTCCAGAGGCGAATACTCCTGGCCGATCCATTGGAGCTTGCCGCGGTCGAAGTAGTGGGCGCCGAACATCTCGCCCGCCACAGTCGGCGGTTCCGCCGTTCTGTCGAAGCGAATGTCCACCCGCTGCGCCGTGCCGTAACTGATCCAGCTCCCCCGATCCATCCGAATGAAGGCGACACGGCTGAGGTTCAGCCGATCCGGCTGACGAACGCCATCCACGATCTGGCCCGGAACCGCCTCCGTCGCGTCCGCGTAGATGCGCGCTTTCTGGCCCAGCGGCAGCCGCCCGGGCGACTGAAGACGGTTCTGAGCCAGATGCACGGCATCGGCCTTCAGCAGTTGGGCCGCGCTCGCCCAGAGCCCGGGGATCACGTAGTTGATGGTGTAGAACGTGATCCCCGCCGACGCCAGGCTGAAAACCAGCGTCGGCAGCAGCAGATGGTGAATGTTGATGCCGCTGGCCCGACACGCGGTCAGTTCGTTGTCTGCGCTCAGACGCCCGTACGTCACCGTAGCGGCGAACAGACCGGCCACCGGCAGAACCAGGGCGGCCGAGATGGGCAGAATGCGAATCATCACCTGCAGAAGCTGCCGCGTGGTCATCTGCTCGGCTTCGATGATGTTCATGATGCCGCCGGTGAGGCCGGCCAGCGCGGTCAGCGCCACGGCCGTCAGCAGAAAGGCCTTGCCCATTTCGCGGAAAATGTATCCTTGCAGCGTCCAGAGCATGTTTCGTTCAGCCCCGGGCCGGATCGCTCTTGCCGGCCACCCGACCCCGCAACCCCGGGCCAGGCCCCGGCGGGCGCCAATACCATTCCGCCCAGCGTATGTCCGATAATCGCCAAATGCAACCGCCCGCCGCCCGGACGTGAACGGAACCTTGCGAAACACGCGGGAATCGACCGATAAACGAAGCACGGCCGTCCCGGGCGGCGCCCGCGGAACACGGGCCGCCGCCCGAAAGGACGCCGGACGCGAGCCCGCGATGTCCCCGAGCTACCAGCGGAAAATTCTCTGCCTTGCACGCCTGCTGGAGGTCGTCGCTGACGCCCGCCGCCGAGGCAAGGTCGTCGTGCAATGCCACGGCTGCTTCGACATCGTCCACCCCGGTCACGTGCGATACCTGGAATTCGCCCGGCGGCAGGGAGATCTGCTCATCGTCACCCTGACCGCCGACGCCGCCATCTCCAAGAGCACGGCCAGTCCTTACATTCCCGAGGAGCTGCGCGCGGAGAACGTCGCGGCGCTCGAACTGGTCGATTACGTCTACATAGATCCGTCCCCCACCGCCGAATCCGTTCTGGACGCCCTGAAACCGGACATCTACGTCAAGGGAGCGGAATACGAAACGTCCAACGATCCTCGATTCCTCCGCGAACGCGCCATCGTGGAAGCGAACGGAGGTCGCGTCATCTTCTCCAGCGGCGAGACAGTCTTCAGTTCCACGCGTCTGATCGCCGGCATGGCGGCCCAGTCCGATCTGGAACGACAGAAGCTGGCCCTGGTTTGCCGCCGTCACCAGGTGACGCGCTGCGTCCTGAACGACGCGCTGGAGAGCTTCCGCCATCTGCGCGTGGCGGTTCTGGGGGACCTCATTCTGGACCGCTACGTGTTCTGCGACACGATCGACGTCGCCGGCGAGTCGCCCATGATGGCCCTGGCCGAGCTGCGCGAGGAACGGTTTGTCGGCGGAGCGGCTATCGTGGCGCGGCACCTGGCGTCGCTCGGGGTCCGGCCTTTTCTGGTCTCGACCACGGCCGTTCACGACGACAGCGAGGTGGTGCCCGTTCTCAACGAGGATGGCGTCGAACATCCTCTGGTCCCAATGCGCCCCGCCCTTGTGGAGAAGACGCGATATCTGGTCGAGCACAACAAACTGCTGAAAGTCGACAGGGCCGCCCGCATTCCTCTGGACACCCGCACGGAACGCGAAGTCGCCCGCGTGCTGCTGGACCGGCTGGATCGGATCGATGCTCTGATCATCTGCGATTCCGGCTACGGAACCGTCACGGCCGGCCTGCTGCGACAGCTTCTGCCGGCGTGTGCGCAGCGAGGCATCGTCGTCACGGCCGATACGGTCGGCTCCCATGGACACCTGGCGGAGTTTCAACAACTCACCCTCCTGTGCCCCACGGAGCGCGAGCTCCGCACCATTCTCAACGATTTCGAGGGCGGATTGTCCAACGTGGCCTGGCTGGTCATGGGCAAGACCCAGGCGAAACACCTGATCGTTACCATGGGCGATCGGGGGGTCGTCGTTTTCACGCGGCCGACCCTCGAGGCGGACAGCCCCGGATGGTCCGGGCGCCTCCGCAGCGAACACATCCCAAGCCTTTCCGCCCACAGCGTGGATCGCCTGGGCGCCGGAGCCGCCCTGCTGGCCGTCACGACGTCGGGGCTGACCCACGGTCTGAATCTCATGCAATCGGCGTGGCTGGGAATTCTGGCTGCCGACACGGCCGCGGATCAACTGGGGAATACGCCCGTTCGATTGGACGAACTGAAAGCGAGAATCCGCTGCTGGACAGAGCCGTCGGCTGCCACTGCGAACCAGAAATCGCACGTCGTGCCGGCGTTGGCGTGAGATTCCAAGACGGCGCCTAACGCAGTAGGTTCCATAACGCCTTTATAAATAAAGAATTACGTAACGTCCTGGGTGAGCGACCGCGCGGTTGGACAGGCGCGCTGCAAGGCGGGACTGCGAGCGGTCGAAAAACATTTGGTCGGTATGCCAAACACAAGTGGAGGGATATAATCTGATCGATATGGACGACCCGCCGGCGGACATCTGGAAGGAGTTCGAGCGGAACGTCGTGAGCCATTCGGCCGCGCATCATATGGTGGCGATCGCCGAGTTGCTGGAATCACGCGGGTACGCTCGTGTTTCCGACGTCGCCAAGGCGCTGAACATTACTCGTGGCAGTGCATCCTTGACCCTCAAGACTCTCAAGCAGAGAGGACTCGTCGAGGAAGATGAGAATCGGTTCCTTCGTCTGTCCAAGGCCGGCAGAAGCATCGCCCGCGCCGTTCTGGGCCGAAAAGCCCTCATCCGCCGATTCTTCACCAACGTTCTAGGGGTGGCGGAGGGGGTG
This sequence comes from Planctomycetota bacterium, assembly GCA_052034525.1. Classification (GTDB taxonomy): domain Bacteria; phylum Planctomycetota; class Phycisphaerae; order UBA1845; family UBA1845; genus JAFGJQ01. Next base: position 26,838 of record JBPOIK010000114.1, on the reverse strand, counting down.
GCGGAAGTGGATGCGTGCAAGATCGAGCATCTCGTCGGGCCCCAGACCATGCAGCGGCTGGAGCAGTATCTCAAGTTCCTGGAGAGCCAGGAGCCGGCGGTCCAGTCGTTCCGGGCGGCTTGGCGCGGGTTCTGCGCATCCCTGGAGAAGGAGCCGGACGCGACGGCCCGGTCGCCCGCGACGGGCGCCAGTGCGCGGGCCGATGTGTGAGGCAGCCGCTCCGGGCTCCGGCGGCGCTGACGGGCAGTCCCTGGGGATTACGGCAAGGTTGAACAGAATGTCGATTCCATTGGCATCCATGGCATCCGGCTTGAAAGATATACACAAGAAGATCGAGGCGGATTATCAACGCATTTTCTCGCAGGATGGGCAGGGGCAGTGCGAGGCCCGAACCACCATTCTGCGAGCCGTGCTGGATCACGAAGGACACTTCACCGTTGACGAGCTCCGGGACGAGCTGGAGCGGGCCGGCGCGTCGTACGATCGGGAGTTTCTCGCCCAAGCGCTGGAATCTTTCGTCCGTTACGGGCTGGTCTGGGCGATTCGTACGGAGGATCGCCCGGCGCGGTACGAGCACGCCCACCTGGAGCGGCACCACGACCATGTGATCTGCGTGCGCTGCGGCCGGATTCAGGAGATCGACGCCGCCGGGTCTCGGCGGTATGCGGAGATCGAACAGGCGACGGGCTTCCGGGTGCTCGACGGGCAGGTGACGATTCGCGGTGTCTGTCGGCAATGCCTCCTGATCCGGCCCGACGTTTTCCCGCTTGCCGCGGGAGTGCCCGGGGAAGAGCTTCACGTGGTCCGGCTGGAGTTGAAGGGGCCCGAGCGCAAGCGGCTGATCGGCATGGGACTGGCGGAAGAGATGCGGATTGAAATCATCAGCCGGGAGGGCGACGCGGGCGCCGTCATTGCCATCGGGCAGTCGCGCGTGGCCGTCGATCGGACCGTGCTGGATCGGATCTTCGTACAGGCCGGTCGCAGCGCGCGGGCGGCGGTTTCTCCGCAGGCCATTCCGCTGACGAAACTGGGCGTGGGGCGCAGGGGCCGGATCGTGCGGATCACCGGCGGCGGGCCGATCCGGCATCGTCTGATGGAGATGGGGGTCACGCGCGGGGCCTGTGTGTTTGTGGAACGGGTGGCCCCATTGGGTGACCCGATCGAGGTGACAATCAAGGGCTATTATCTGGCCATTCGCAAAGACGAAGCGGCCCAGATCATCGTGGAGCCGTAACGGTAGTGCGTATGGCATTGTTTGACGCGACGGAGACTTCTCAGGCCACTTTGCAGGCGGTCATCGTCGGCAACCCCAACTGCGGCAAGACGTGCCTGTTCAACGCCCTGACCGGGGCGAACCAGAAGGTGGGCAACTACCCGGGGGTGACGGTGGAACGTCGCGAGGGCCGGGTTCGGTTCCCCGAAGTGGACATGACGGTCGTCGACCTGCCCGGCACGTATTCGCTGACGGCGCTTTCGGCGGACGAAATGGTCGCTCGCCACACCCTGCTGAATGAGCGACCCGACGTCGTGATCGACGTGATCGATGCGGCCAACCTGGAGCGCAACCTGTATCTGACCGTCCAGTTGATGGAAATGGAAATGCCGCTGGTCATTGCCCTGAACATGGTGGACGTGGCCGAGCGGCACGGAATGACCATCGATGTGCCGCGCATGGCCGCCGTGCTGGGGGTGCCGGTGGTGCCGACGGTGGGCAACCGGTCGCGCGGCATCCAGGATCTTCTGACCCAGAGCCATCGGGTAGCCCGCCGGGCGGCGGACCGGACGCTCCGGACCGTCACCTACGGACACGGCGTGGACGAGGAGGTGGACGCGCTGGCGGCCCGGGTGGCGGCCGACCCGAAGCTGTCGAGTCGGTACCCCGCGCGATGGGCGGCGGTCAAGCTGCTGGAAAAAGACGAGGAAATCATCCGCGACATTCGAGCGACGGCGGCCCAGCCGACGGTGATCGAGGCGGCGGCGGCCGGAGCGATCCAGGCGATCGAATCCCATTTCCACGAGCCGTCGGAAGTGGTTCTCGCGGAGGCACGATACGGGTTCGTGTCGGGAATCATGCGGGAATGCGTGACCCACGGCAACGTGTCCCGCCGATCGGTGACGGACGCGGTGGACGCCATCGTGTGCCATCGCGTGCTGGGCCCGCTGGTGCTGGCCGGCGTGGTCTACTTGCTGTTTGTGGCGGTGTTCAAAATCGCCGACGAGTGGCCATGGCTGTTCGGCCGGAGTCCGACCCAGTGGATGGAGGCCCTCTTCGCGGGGCTGGCGAAGCTGGCGGGCGGACTGGCCGACACGTCGCCGATGCTCCATTCGCTGCTGGTCGACGGAGTGATCGGCGGGGTGGGCGGGATCATGGCGTTCCTGCCGCTGATTTTCGTGATGTTCGCGCTCATCGCGGCCCTGGAGGACACGGGGTACATGGCCCGGGTCGCCTTTGTGCTGGACCGGGCCCTGAAGGTGTTCGGGCTCCAGGGCAAGAGCATCATGGCAATGATCGTCTCCGGCGGTCTGGGCGGCGGCGGATGCGCCGTGCCCGGCGTGCTCGCCACGCGGGTGCTTCGCGACCGGGAAGACCGGCTGGTCACCATGCTCATCGCCCCGTTGATGAACTGCGGCGCGAAGATCCCGGTGTATCTCTTGCTCATCGGGGCGTTCTTCGCGGAGCGTCAGGCCGGCATGATGTTTCTGCTGTGGCTGCTGTCGTGGGTGTTTGCCCTGTTCTCGGCCGTCGGGATCCGGAAGTTCGTGGTGCGCGGGGCCCAGGCGCCGTTCGTCATGGAGCTGCCCACGTATCATGTGCCCACCCTCCGCGGGGTACTGCGGCACACGTGGAGCCGGACGTGGATGTTCATCCGCAAGGCGGGCACGCTGATCCTGGCGACCAGCGTGCTGCTGTGGTCCGCGATGTACTTCCCCCGGGCGGATACGACGGACATCGATGGGCGGATCGCCTCGTTGCGGAGTTCGGCCGACGAGCCGGACGCGCAGGCGCGGATCGACGCGCTGAAGCGCGAACGCCAGTCGCTTCAGCTTCAGCACAGTATCGCCGGGCGGGCGGGCACCGCGCTGGCCGGCGTCACCCGCTGGGCCGGCATGGACTGGCGTGACAACATCGCCCTGATCGGCGGGTTCGCGGCCAAGGAGGTGATCGTCAGCACGCTGGCCGTCGCCTACGCCATGGCAGACGTGGACACCGACAAGGGCGAAACGCTCTCGGAGCACCTGGAGTCCGATCCGGCCTGGACCCCGCTGCGGGCGTTTGCCCTGATGGTTTTCGTGATGCTCTACGCGCCGTGCGTGACGGTGCAGATCATCACCCGTCGCGAGTCCGGCTCGTGGAAGTGGCCTCTGTTTTCCATGACGTACACCATCGCCCTGGCCCTGGCGATGGCCACGCTGATCTACCAGGTGGGCAGAGCCTTGGGCTGGGGGGTGTAACATCCGCGGGAGATCTGTGTCGTGTGGTGGGAGTGGCTGATCGTGTTGGGGGCCGTGGGGGTCGCGGGCGCGTGGTCCGCGCGGCTCGTCTATCGTCGGATTCGACAGGGTCCCCGGGCCAAATGCGCGACCTGCCACATGCGGGGCCCCGCCTGCCTGTCGGAGCTGGTGCAGATTCAACCTCAGACGCAGAAGGAAGCGAGCCATGCCCGTGGAGATCGAGACGAAGCTGAAGGTTGAATCGCTGGAGGCCGTCCGGGAGCGGCTCCGGGCGGCGGGGGCCGTCTTCGTTCGCGACGTGACGGAGCGGAATCTGCAGTACGACAGCGCGGACGGCCAGCTCCAGCGCGGCGATTCCGTTCTCCGCATCCGGTCCCTGGAAGTCCATCGCGGCGCCGCCCTGCCGGCGACGCTTACGTACAAAGGCCCGCGCCTGCCCGGCCGGGTGAAACGCCGCACCGAAATCGAGCTGCCCGTTCCCGACGCCGAGTCCGCCGCCTGTCTGCTCGAGGCCCTGGGCTACGTGCGCCTGTGCGTGTTGGAAAAACGCCGTGAAACCTGGCAACTGGCACCCTGCCATGTCGAGCTGGACGAGCTGCCGTATCTGGGCTCGTTTGTCGAGATCGAGGGCCCGGACGAAGCGAGCATCACGCGGGTGCAGCAGGAATTGAGCCTTTCCAGCCGCCCTCACATTGGGGAAGGGTACATCGCGCTTCTGCACGGGCACTGCCAGGGCCACGGCCTGCCCTTCGCGGAACTCACTTTCGCCCGCGCCGCCGAACAGGCCGGCGCCCGGACCGAGCCATAAGGACAAGGCGGCCGTCGTGTCTGGACTCCCGCCCGCGTCGGCCCCCCGCCGCCGCACCCGCGTCACTGCGGGCCATTCATCGTGTCGACAAAAAGACGCAGATCGTCCAGATCGATCAGGCCCGTGCCGCAGAGATTGCCCGGTTCGCACGCGCCGGTCGCCTCGCTGCCGAAGCATTGCTGGAACCAGGCGAAATCCGCCAGGTCCACATCGCCGTCCGGCTCGAAGTCGCCGTTTCCGTACGCAATGCAAGCTTCACTGCTCTCACTACACCAGTGCGTGGTCGGGCATGGATCGCCGGTCGACTGACAGAAGCCGTACGCGTCGCACGTTTCGGCGCCCGTGCAGAACAGGCCGTCGTCGCAGGCGCCGTCCGTCGTACATTCGCACGGGTCGCAGTTCGGGCCGCCGCAGTCGATGCGCTCCTCACCCTGATTCTGCACGCCGTCCGAGCACGTAGCGACCGGAACGCATACCAGGGCGGTGATCCGGAAGTCGTCCAGGGCGGCTTCCACCAGGGACCCCGCGCCCTCGTCCGATGCGACAAAGCGAAGCTTGATTTGCGCGCTGGGGGTCACCACGTCGGCCACCTGAAACTCGTGGTAAATCCATCCGCCGGACGTGCCCGCGCCGGCCGGACCGACCGTCTCGGCGTTCTGCCAGGTGGCGCCGCCGTTGTTGGAAATGTCTACGACGAATACGTCCTGGTTGGGCGCCGCGCCCTTGTCGTTGGAGTACCAGCGGTAGTAGCTGATGGTCGCTGCGGACAAACCCGACAGATCGAAGACCGGCGACATGAGGGTGGTCTTTCCGTCATCGACGTCTCGCGCGCCCGCGCTGCTGCCGGCATAGCCGTCCGTGACCCAGCACTCCGTGCCCGGAGGCGGGGTGTGGTCGTCTTCCGGCTGCGCATCCGTGCCCTCCGGGTCCATCCGGTTCCAGATGCCGGACGTCGCGTTGTCTCCGATGTCCCCCACGGTCCAGCCTTGGTCGCTGCCCTCGAAATCGTGATCGACGATCGTTACGAACGCGCCGACGAGCGCGGAGTGGACGCCGGCGGGCGCGTCGGCCGGAGATCGCACGACGGTCCCCAGGTTGCCGGTCGCGCTGAAGTAGAATTCCGGCGTGTCGTCACAGTCCGCCGCCGGCAGCGTCGCCTGGTACAGATTGCCTCCCAGCGACGTGAGCCCGGCTGTCAGATACGCACCGCCGTTGTAACGGTAGTGCAGAGTGCCCGTCCCGGGCACGTACGTTTCGCTTCCGTCGCTGATCCGCACCGGGATGATCGTGGGCGAACCGGGTTCGACCGTCTCGGGCAGACCGTCGGGGAAGCTGATCTTCAGAGGTTCCAGGACGTCCATGCTGAGGTTGGGATTGCCCAGCAGCACTCCCCATTCGAACGTCTCGTATCGCACGTAGGCCCACAGGTTGTTGAGGTACATCTGCCGCAACGCCCATTGGTGAGCGGCGCCGATCGTGTCGCTGCCGGAGGTGACGCGCGTCGTGAAGTAGTAATCCAGCGACTGGCTCGAACCGCTCAAGGGGCCGCTCCATCCGGGGCAGCCCAACGCCACCTTCGTGGCGCCGACCGCGCCGACCGCGCCCTTGCCCAGGAGAGCCCGCATGAGGTTGTTCGCGTCGGTGTCCTGGTTGCTGCACGAGTCGGCGAACACAATGGACGGGTAGTTGTCGTTCAGTTGGGCGGCACTGCTGGCCTGGATGAACGCCGGCTGCCCCCCGTGGTAGATGTGGGCCGACGTGGGCGAGCCGTGCCCGGCCCAGTTCACAAACCCGTACGTCCCCGACGACCAGACCGACACCACGTTGGACAAAGTCAGGTTGTAGTCCATGGCGTACGTCGAGTAGCCCTGTTCATACATCCGCGTCTTGGTCCAGTCGGACATCCAGGGCTGGTTCACCTTGGCCTCCATCAGCACCGCCCCGTCCGTGCGCGGGTTGGGGTCGTTGTCCCAGAAGAACGCACCCAGCAGCAGAATGTTCTTCTTGAAGGACGGATTCGTGTTCTGTTCGTACGCCACGGATTTGGAGCAGATGCGCGAGACAGTGGTGACGTCGCTGTAGGGAATGCGGCCCACGTTCACTTCCGCATAGAAGTCGATCGGATCGGAGTCTTCGCCGTACTTATGATTCCCGTTGGCGTCCCAGGACTGGCTGTCGGGCAGAGACAGCTCCGCATAGTAGAAGTCCGTCGCCGGCTCGCCGTAACCCAGATCCTGGGCCGTGCGGCGCACGGGAACGTCGTTGTAATGACCCACGAGCAGCACGTCTTCGATGCCCCATTGGCCGCTGGGATACTTGTCACGCAGGAACGCGCGGATCCGGGCTGCCAGGTCGTACCCGGTGTAGTTGGCGTTGATCCAGGACGTCGACACGCGCTCCACGTTGCGGCCCTTGGCCGTCTCCCAGTCGGCCAGCGGGAGCACCGCCGTCATCAACGAGTCCAGCGTGATGATCACGTAATCGTGAAGCCCGCGCGAGATGACCGGCGACGCCGGATACCATGCGATCGCTTCCGAGTGATTCAGGATGAGCTCCTGCGCCACGCGCTCGGCGCCGGCCAGGCAATCCGTCATCGGGACCGCCCCCTTGTCGGCCGCGCGGTAGCTGACGGTGACGTGAATGTCCGGGTAATACATCACCTCGCACGAAACAGGACGGTACGCAAACGGACAAACCCGCACGTCCACCAGGTTGTACCGGCGGTACCCGGCCGAGCGGACATACTCCGCGACCCGCGCCGGATACGGCTCGTCGCTGGAATAGACCGCCGCGCGGTTCGCCTCGTATTCGGCGAGCTGGCGGGCGTAAACGGCCGGATCCTCTTCGCCGAGGACGCGGGGCAGTGGCGCCGGTGCGATGTCATACGTGCCGGGAAGCCGGATCCCCTGGCCGGCATCCGTGGTCACGTCCACGACCTGCGCGCCCGGCGGAATGGCGATGCTGAAAATGCGCGACGGAAGCGCGGGCTTGCCCGGGATGAGCAGCCGGCCGAACCCCTCGACGGCCAACTCGTCGAGATCACCCGCTCTCTGAAGCTGATAGGGCGCCACCGGTATGGTCACACGCACCACGCTCTCCTGCGCGGAATCGTCGCCCGCGGCGATGACGGGACGGGCCGGAACGGCGAGAACGACAAGAACCAGAATTCCCAGTACCCATCCGAGCGGCCGATAGGCCGGTTGCGTCGTTCGTGATCCCAGCATGTGCTTTCCTCCTTTGCGCTTGTGTCCGTTCGGCCAGGCGGCGTCTCCGATGGTGGTCTATGGCCGCGATGGGAATGACGAGCACGGCACCGCGTGTGACTCGAATCACCCTGGCGGCCGAATGGGGTCGCATGAAAGAACGGGGAACCGGAGGTCGACATCCGGTAATGAACCCATCCCAGCCGGTGTGTAAGCGAGCGCATCCCGACGTTGGTCTGCAGTGCCTCTTAACCTGCTTCTTCCCTGATAAGCATTGTACAGGAACCGCGGACCCCCTTCAATCCTCCGCCGGCGAAACCATCTTCGGGTCGATAAGAAACGCCTCGCAGACACCTCCGCTCAGGTCTCGCGATGCGGCAAAGCCGGCTTCGGGCCGGATTTCGCGGGCGCCGGCCAAGAACATAGGCTGCCCGCCTTAGGCTGGCGGTCCTATTCGATTTTCGCATTTTCCCGTCACAACGACCAGACATGCACCACGATCGCGTTCCGGTCCAGACCGCCCAGGCCGCGCTCCACCATGAACAGTCGCCGTCCGGCCGAGTCGAAGGTCATGCCGCCGGCGTTGGAGCAGGGGTTGTCCTGCAGGTAGAACTCCGTCGGGCGCCAGATGGTGTACGGCACCACCACCCAGGGATCCTGCTGCCCCAAAGCGCTTCGCCCCAGAGCGGCGACGTCGTAGAAGATCACCTGTCGCTCATACGGCTGGCAATGGTACCCGTGGGCAGCGCTGCACGGATCATGGCACTCCACCGGCGGCTCATCGTAGCAGTTCTCGCCGAGTCCTTTGTAACCCAGCAGCAGAATCGCATGTCGCTCGCCGTTGTCCACAAAGGCGCCGCCAGTCCAGTCGTCACACATGGTGAAGTTCGGATAGTCGCACCCCTGCGGATCGCCCACGTTCGGCCCGGCGCAGCCGGGGAAGGCCACCCGATAATACAGCACCGGCAGCGCATCGAGGTTGCCTGTCGCCTCGTCACTCTCCCACGCGTGGAAGGCGAAGAGCGTCGGGCCCTGCGAGCCGCCCCGTGTGGTCAACGGTTCCATACCGTCTTGCGGCGTACCGCGGGACCGCCCGGTCACCAGTGTGCGCCCGCCCAGATACTGGTTTGCGTACCACGCGGGCACGCTGAAGAGATAGGCGCCCATCTTCCGCCCGTGATACGGCGCCTCGTCGGGACCCACGTGAAACATGCCCTGCGCGGCCGTACCGTCGAGATTGGCAAACCAGACCGTAGGGAACGTACTCTCGCCGGCCACACCCTCGGCGTACCACAGATTGATGGAGCCGTAGAGCTTGTCGCGGGTTTGTGTGCCGCGCCGGGCGACGAATTCCAGGTCGCTGACGAAGAGGTATTCATTATGTACCGTGGAGGCCAGGCCGCCGTCGAAGGCGATCATCTCACCGACCCGGGCCGCCATGGGCAGGTCTTCCCAGTTCGCCTCCCGGGCGGGCGCGGGGATGCTCACCTGGCCGTAGTACGCATAGCAGTCCCACAACGGGTTCCAGCACGTCTCGCCCGGGTGATCCGGGTCGGTCAATCCTTCAAAACCCGTGACGAGCAGGGACCCCGCACCGCCGTCTCCGCTTGGATAGAACGCGAGCCCGAGCGCGCCCCAGTTGAATTCATCCGGCAGCCGGAACGCGCCCTGGTACGTCAGATCGGCCGGCTGCAACCGCTCGCCCGGCGCCCCACCGTTGTCGTTTTCATTGACGTTGTTGTCGTTCGCGTTCTCGTTTGTATTCGTGTTGCTGTTCGAGTTGTCGTTTGCATTGGCGTTGTTGTTCGCGTCCGTGCCGCCGCCCCCGCCGCCCGACGTGCAGCCGGCGATTCCCACGGCAGACGCGAGCAGCGCGATGGCGAGCAGCGCCGGGATAAGCTTGTGGAGTGAACTGGGCATGATTCTGACCTCCTGCGGGATGGAATTGCAGCGAATCGGCCGGACGGGATACCCCCAGACCAGCCACTTCTTCGATTGCCGTCTATGACCCTGCCGTGGCATTCGCGCCCACGCAACCGTGCGACGTCTCCGGAGAAGCAGAACGCCAACCCGCCCGGAGCCGGCGTTTCCGGAATTCCTCGCGTACCGCCCCGACTCCCCGGCAACACCCGTCCTACTTCTCTCCCAGCGCCCGGAAGCTTCGCGTGTCGCAGGACACCGCCGCGGCCGCCGGCAGGTACAGCTCCGTGAAATAATCCAGCACCATGCGGTCCGCGCTGAACCGCCAGCCCAGCGTCTGCATCGACCAGCGCACCATCTCGAGCCATCGATGCGGAATCCCGCGATCGTCGCGCTCGTAAAACGTCGGGACCACCTCGTTCTCCAGCACCTCGTAGAGGTGCAGCGCATCGCGCCGGGACTGTTCTTCCTGGTCCGGGTGATAGCCGCCGTATCCGATGGCAAAGCCGTTCGAGCCGTCGTATGCCTCTGCCCACCATCCGTCCAGCACCGACACATTGAGCCCGCCGTTGAGCACGACTTTCTGGCCGCTGGTTCCCGAAGCTTCCAGCGGCTTGAGAGGGTTGTTCAGCCATGCGTCCACGCCCTGCACCAGGTGCCGCCCGACCCCCATGTCGTAGTTTTCGATGAACACGATCCGACCCTTGAACCGCGGATCGGCCGCCATCGCCACAAGTTTCTGGATGTACTGCTTGCCGATTTCGTTGGCCGGGTGCGACTTGCCCGCAAACAGAACCTGCACGGGCCGCTCGTCGTTGCCGATGATGCGGGCCAGCCGGTCCGGGTCGTGGAACAGGAGGGTCGCCCGCTTGTACGAGGCGAACCGTCGGGCAAAGCCGATGGTCAGCGCGTTGGGATCCAGCCGCTGCCGGGCCTCCTCGACGTGGGCGGCCGGCTCCCCGCGATACTGCGCCTGGGACTCCAGTCGCCGCCGCGTGAACCCGATCAGCCGGTTCTTGCTGATCTGGTGGGCCTCCCAGAGTTCCTCGTCGCTGATTCGGGCCAGCCGCTCCCGCGTCAACAGGGTCTCCATCTGATCGGTCCACCCGACCCCCAGATGCCGTTCCAGCAACTGGTACATGGCCGGCGCGATCCAGCTCGGCACGTGCACGCCGTTCGTCACGTGTCCGATCGGAACCTCCTGCTCGCTGCGCATGCCCCATAGCGGACGCCACATGTTCCGCGACACGCGCCCGTGCAGGGCGGAAACCCCGTTCGAACGGTGCGCGATCCGCAGCGTCAGCACCGTCATGCAGAACGGCTCTGACGGATCATCCGGGTTGATTCGACCCAGGCCGAACAGGTCGCGGGCACTGAGCCCCAGTTCCCGCTGCAGATATCCCAGGTGCTCCCGGAACAGATCCGGCGAGAAGTAATCGTGCCCGGCCGGGATCGGCGTGTGTGTCGTGAAGATCGCCCGTCGCCCCACGTGATCGCGTGATTTGTCGAATCCGACCCCCTCCCACACCATGTGCAGGCGGATCCATTCGAGCAGCGCAAACGCACAGTGGCCCTCGTTGCAGTGAACGATGGCGGGCATCTTGTGCAGGGCCGCCAGCGTCCGGATGCCCCCGATTCCCAGCACGATCTCCTGCCGGATTCGGGTCGTGGAGTCTGCCTCGTACAGCCGACTGGTAAGCTGGCGGTCCTCCTTGCAGTTCTCCGGAACGTTGCTGTCCAGCAGATACAACTCGCTCCGCCCCACCAGCGCCTTCCAGACCTGTATTTTGGGCACTCGATCGACGATCGGTACCTCGATCATGAGCCGCTTGCCGTCCAGTCCGTACACCGGCTCGATCGGCAGCCGGCTCTTGTCGACCGGCGCGTATTCTTCGTTCTGCCAGCCGTCGGCGTCCAGCCGCTGGTGGAAATAACCCTCTGTATAGAGCAGCCCGATTCCGACAATCGGAACACCGAGGTCCGAGGCGCTTTTCAGGTGATCGCCGGCCAGCACGCCCAGACCGCCCGCATACGTTGGCAACGATTCGTGCAGGCCGAACTCGAAGGAAAAGTAGGCGACCGGCCAGATCCGCAGCTTCGACGCTCGCGGCCGGGCCCACGCGCCGTCTCCTTTGAGGTACGTGGCCAGCCGATCCGCCGCCTCGTTTATCCGGGCTTCGATCCCCCCGTTCTGCGCGCGTTCGAGCAACTGCTCCTCGCTGAGATGCTGGAGCAGCAGAATCGGGTTGTGGTTGACCTCCCGCCAGACGTCCGGCTCCAGATCGCGGAAAATCGCGACCACCTCCGGATGCCACGTCCACCACAGGTTCATGGCCAGGTTCCGCAGTTTGGACAGCAAACCTGCGGTATCCGACTCGAAACACATCCGGCTTGGCACTCCAGTCATGGCTTCGTGCATACGCCCTCCATCGGCAAACCGGTCCGGCCAGGAAAGGCGGGGGACCAGGCTGCGCGACCCGCCAGACTACCGATACGCGTTGGGGCAGATTTCCCCGAAAATCGGCCAGTCTCGCTCCAGCGCTTCAATGTCTCCGGACTTTATTTTCCGAGAGCGGATTTGGGAAGCCACCCGGGCAAAATTCGAGAGATGCAGGTGCAGGCGGGTCCGCGCGTATTCCGCGTGCTGCGGGTTCTGCAGCAACGTCACCCAGTCGCCGGATTGAGCGAGCACGAGCTGCCGGGCTGCCGCTCGTAACGCTCGTGTTTGCAAATCGTTACGATCCAATCCAGAATGCCCCCCATCCTCGGAGGATACACCTTGGAAAGCCAGGCTGTCTCCATCCACGGTCTGCTCGCCCGGCCTGTCCTCTTCCGACACAGCCACCGTCAGCTCCCGCATGACCCGGGCCGCGCGAGACAGATGCTGGTAGACCCAGGCGGTGTCCGGCCCCACCAGTTGATCGAAGTAGCCTTCGTCCGCCCACGACGAGACGGCCGGCGTGGTCATCTGGTTGCAGCGGTGCCGATCCAGATACTCTCCGGGCGTGACCATTTCCAGTACGTTCTGATCGAAACGCACCTTGCGAAGCAGGTAGTCGAGGTACTCTATTCCTTCAAACCACCGGTGTCCGAACACGTGCATGTCGTACGCGCATACGAACAGAGGCGGTCGATCCATCTTCCAGGCCAGATTCTGCACCCGGTGCATGCGATCGCGCATGAACCCTTCTGCATGTTCCGCCGCGCGGTTCAGCGCGGCCTTGCGCTGATACACCTCCGGCCCGTGGTTGCCGGCTCCGATGCAGTGATACCGAGCCCCCGTCGGAATCCGGGTGTTCGGGTCCGGCAGGTACGGGCGCAGATAGTCCAGCGGCAGATCATCGGCAATGTCCCGCCGATTGTCGCGGAACAGGGGATCGATCGGATGCCCATACGCATTGCAGCCCGGCAGACAGGCGGCGTCCCGGTCCCGGCCGAATGCCGCCACCCCGGACGGGCAGTACACCGGAGCGTGAATCCCATGGAATGCAGGCGTGGAGGCCCGTTCCAGGGCCCGGCCGTCCAGAACGATGTACCCCACCCCTTCGGCCCCGAGAATCCCATCCAACTCCGGCGTGTACGCGCACTCCGGCAGCCAGAACCCGCTGGGCCGGTGCCCGAAGGCGCTCTCGAACGCATCCAGACCCAGCCGAATCTGGCAGCGCGCCGCCTGGGGCTGCATCGCCAGCATCCCCGGCAGAAAGGCGTTTGAGGCGGGCCCGGTGATCAGCTCGACCTGTCCGCGGGCCTCCATCTGTCGGAACGCCTCCAACACGTCCCCGCCGCATCGCTGGGTGAGGATGTTCTGAAGGTGGAGCAACCGCAGATGATACGCGCCGGCCAGTTCCCGCAGGGCCGGAAGCAGGGCCGTCCGGTTCAGTTCCCGCGCCGACAGCTCCAGCATTCGATTGACGTGCCCGATCAACCGCTCCCGGATGATCTCATCGCGCATCAGGCCGATCAATGTCGGCGAAAGCGAAAGCGTCAACCGGGTGCGCACCCCGTCTCTCTGAAGCTGGTCCAGAATGCGGATGAGCGGAAGGTAGCATTCCAACGCCCGCTCGTAGAACCAGAACTCCGCGTCCCCCGCGTGTCGCCGGGCCGGGCGGATGTAAGGCAGGTGGGCGTGCAGAATGACTGACAGGTATCCTTGGGCCATACGTCCGCTCCGTCAGGCGAGCCCGCTCCGCTCGAAAATCATCCATCGAATGGGCCCGTCCTCTCCGACCGGCTCCAGACACGGGAGCCGCACTCGCCGAGAGCGAGCCAGCGGATTCGCTCCGTTGGTGCTCCGTGAGGCGATGAGCTCCGCCCGCACCGTCAGCCCGGGCCGCTCCAGCTCCACCAGACAGCCCGTCTGACCGACTGCCAGATCGAAGAGCCACTGCTGCCCGGGCACCTCACCGGCCAGCTCCGAATCGCGCACTTCTCGAATTCGCAGATACAGGCGCCCCCCGTCACGGGAGGCCGGGTCGTGCTCGTGGCCGTTGTCACCCGAATCGGAGGCACCGTTTCCGTTGCTTTTGAGAACCGGCCATGCCGCCAGTACCCGGCAGGGCGACACCGGTAACAGCGTCAGCTCCGTCGCCGTCGTGGGCTCGCCGGGATACAAGAGGTTCGCCAGCGGGTCCTTCATTGTCTTTGCCCATCCGTGGCCCGACCGTTACGGTGTCCCGATCCGGTCGGCGCTAGTTTGTCCGTGAGTACACTTCCTCCGTCTGCAAGGCGATATGGTCCCAACTGAACTGAGTCCGCGCCTTGTGACGACCGTTCTCACCCATCCACCGCGCCCGATCAAAATCGTTCAACAACGTTCCCAGACCCCAGCCGATCGAGTCCGGATGGTCAATCGCCATCATTCCGTCCCGACCGTGCTCGACGAACTCCGCCGGCCCGCCGTTCCGTGTCGCGACGACCGGCTTGCCCGAGGCCCAGGCTTCCAGAATCACAATCCCGAACGGTTCATTCCGACTCGGGACACACACGATGTCCGCGCTTTGGAACAGGTTTGCCAGTTCCAGGCCCGCACGGTATCCCAGGAACCGTACGGCGTGCCAGACGCCCAGTTCGTGCGCCCGGCGCTGCAGCGCGTTGTGCATGTCGCCTTGCCCGACGTATACCACCTTCAAGCGGGAATGGTACCGGACCAGGGCCGGTACGCACTCCATCAGCAGGTCCGGCCCCTTCTGCGTGGACAGGCGGCCGGCAAACAGAATCATCGGATCCATCGGCCCGATGCCGAACGTCTGGCGAAACGCTCCCACCTCCAGCGGGTGGGCGAACTGATGCGCGCTGACGCCGTTGTAAACAACATTGAGTCGGTCTGCCGGCGCCGCATAGAGTTCCTGCGTTTCCAGTTTCAGCACACCCGAGACGCAGATCACCTGGGCCGCCGCCTGGGTCCCCTCCCACTCCATATGCCCGATGCGATGCGACATCCCGCCGCGATGCACGTTTCCACACCGACCGTACTCGGTCGAATGGATCGTCATTACCACGCGGTCCCGGCCGGCCTGGCGGGCGCGCACCAGTCCCCGCACACAGAGCCAGTCGTGCCCGTGAATGATATCAAAACCCGCACCCAGACAGCGTTCCGTCTGTTCCAGGCGCCACCAGAAGGCGTCGCACATCTGCTCGATTTCCTGGACGAAATCGCGATGACCCGGGCTGGCGCAGCGGTGGTAGTGGACGCCGTCCACCAGAGAGTAGTCCGGCTGCCCGGGGCCGATGCGTGTGAACACATGCACATCATGCCCGCGGCGCTGCAGGGCCGCGCCTAACTCCGTTACGTGTGCTCCAACCCCCCCCACCGGGATGGAGTGAAGCGATTCCCACGACAGAAGGGCGATCCTCACCTCAGGTCCCCTGTCGGCAGCGACCAGCGTCTGCCTTGGTCCGGGTCTTTGGGCGGCGGCCCGCGCCCGCAGTGGCCCTCAAGCCTTCGGCAACGCGCTGGCCAACTCCGAAAGCAGCCGTTCACCAACGCCCGTCAGCCGCAGCAGAAGGCCTTCCTGGTTGCCTTCCGGAGCGCCGATGGATTCTGCCGAGACCAACTCCGCCTTGAGCTGGAATTCGCGAGATCGATCGGGGCGCTTGCGGTCGGGAATAATCGCCACCGCGTTCCAACATTCCCGCACAGAACGGGCCGTTCCGTACGGAACAACCACGTACGCCTGATCCAGTGTCACCCATTCCGCCCGTCCCCGTATCGGAACACTCTCGGCGCTACTGAGCAGGAAAGTGCACGCTCGGTCTGGAGCAGGAGACCTGGCACGTCCATGTGTTTCGGTTGAGGCCATACCGTTGTCACCTCTGTTGGCGTCCCCCGTGCCGCGCGAGGGAGCGCCCGGCCAATCCCGGATCGGCACGCAACTGTTGCAGGTGTGAACGCGTGGGCGTCCGAAAAGATCACCCGCATCAGCTTCGCTGGACCGGATCACGCCGCCATAGTTTCTCTTTCGACAACTCTCCCCGTCGCGGAGTAGGGAAAATTGTCAATCCTCCTCGGAACCCACGGCCGCTAACACCAAAAAGAACAGAAGGTAACGGCTGCACGCCGCACAAGGCGTGTGCGCCGTGTTGCGCACAGGTCTGCGGAACTGCAACAGACCTGCAACGGTCGGCCCACCCCGCGCCCGAGGCGCGAGCAGGGCGCTGCAACGGTAGCCAAATTGCCCGGAACCCACCTTCATTATGGATGCGCGCGCGACGATTTGCAAGTCGGTCGGTTGGCCTAAGGTACAGTTTTGCAGAATGTCACACGCAGGCAGCGCAGAAGAACCCAGCGAAACTCACCGGCCGCGGCAACCACAGAGGCAGGCGAATACCGGAGCGATTGCCATGCCCGTCGAGCCGACAATAATACACCCAGGTCCCTCGCAGAGGCGCGCGAGGCGCCGAGCCCCTGTGAAAAGCAACAGCACAGTGTCTGATCATTCAAGAGGAACGAAGGTTATGGTACTACACGGAAGCACACTTCCCGGCCCCTCGCTCATCGACGGATTGCCCAATTTCTGCGGCAGCGAGAACAGCATCATTCCTGCCCCCGACGCGGCCATCGCACCGGCACTCGCGCCCCACACACGCATGGACGTTCGCAACATCCGCTCCGCTCTGGCCCTGGCCCTGCACATGCACCAGCCCACCATTCCCGCCGGCGGGCGGGATCTTCGAACGGCGGCCCTCATCGGCAACCTGCAGTACATGTTCGAGAACCCGGCGGAAGGCGACAACCACAACGCCGCCGTTTTCGCCCAGTGCTACAGCCGGATCGCCGACTTCATCCGGAATCTCGCCGACGCCGGGCACAGCCCGCGGATCATGCTCGACTACTCCGGCAACCTGTTGTGGAATCTCGAACAGATGGGTCGCCGGGACATTCTGGACAACCTGGCAACAGTCACATGCGACCTGAAATACGCTCAATATGTCGAGTGGCTGGGGACGATGTGGGGGCACGCCGTCGTGCCCTCGACCCCCGTGCCCGATCTCAAACGCCATATGCTGGCCTGGCGACACCACTTTGCCGCGCTTTACGGGCTGGAGGCCCTGGGCCGCATTCGCGGCTTCTCTCCGCCGGAAATGCACCTGCCCAACGACCCGGACGTCGCCTACGCTTTCGTCGAGGCACTTCGCGAGTGTGGCTACACGTGGGTGCTGTTGCAGGAGCACACGGTGGAACTCCCTGACGGTTCGGGCATCCGCCAACCGCACGTTCCGCACCGCCTGGTAGCCAGAAACTCCGAGGGTAACGAAAGTTACATTACTGCCCTTATCAAAACCCAGGGCTCCGATACCAAGCTCGTGGCCCAGATGCAGCCGCTGGGCGAGGCTCGGGGCCTGAGCCCCGTGGAACTGGGCGGCATCACCATCCCTCCCCTGGTCAGCCAGATCGGCGATGGCGAGAACGGCGGCGTCATGATGAACGAGTTTCCACACGCCTACAATTCCGGGATGGCCTCCCTGAGCCGCGAGGGAACCGTCGCTCTGAACGGAACAGAATACCTCGAACTGATTGAGGCGGCCGGCGTGAGCCCCGAAGCCTACCCGGCCATTCAGCCCCTCCACCAGGCCCGGCTCTGGAGCCGCTTCTCCGGCGGCGGCCGGCGGGCGCTGGACGAGGCGATCGAAACCCTGCGGAACGAGGACCACCGTTTCCACATGGACGGCGGCTCCTGGACCAACAACCTCAGTTGGGTCCGCGGCTACGACAATGTCCTAAGCCCCATGCAACGTCTCAGCGCGGCTTTCAACGAGAAAGAAGGCAGCATTCGCCCCGACCGCGCCAGTCAGCCGTATCGCAACGCACTGCTCCACCTGCTTTGCTCGCAGACGAGTTGCTTCCGATACTGGGGCCAGGGCCGCTGGACGGATTACGCCATCGAAATCTGCCGCCGCGGCATGGACATCCTGGACCACGATTGGTGACGGACGGACCCCGCGGAGCCGGGCGGCGGAGGCCGGTCGTCTTCTGCGGTGGTGCGGGCTATGGGACTCCGCAAGTGCAAAGAACGGGGAATGGACCCCGATCGATCGTGCCCACAGACGTTCGCCGAAATTGGCTCGGCAGCGATTGCCCGCCCCCTGGTTTTCTGGTAGAAAACCCAGTCGCGCAGGGGACACACCTGCCGGTCAGGTAGCTCAGTTGGTAGAGCAACGGACTGAAAATCCGTGTGTCGGCGGTTCAAGTCCGCCCCTGACCAATTGCTGTAACCCCCCACTAACGCATGAGTTAACAACACGCCGTACGGAGTCGCAGGCAAGGATTCGGCCGTGGTCACCGGCCGGTCTTGCGACGTGTTGCGCTACCTTGCGGGCTGACGCCGCAGCGCCTTTTGCAGCGCTTTGTCCGGCCTTGGTTTCCCCAACCGCGTGCCCAAGACGCCGCCAGTAGCCGCGGCGATCCGATCTGCCGCACTTCCAATCGGGGCATCATGCCTCCCTTCCCCCCCGCCGGATGCGATTCACCGAGCGTCTGCCAGTACCTGCGGAATCGAAACCCTCTTTGGTGAAATCCCTTTGGTGAGACCTCGGATACCATTCTTGTCCCTGTGCGCCCGGTTTGTTCAGGATCGATTCGCGGAGTGTATCCGCGTCCACAGGCCCGTACCGCGCGCGACGGTCCGGCCAGCAGCAGAAGACCCCGTTCTGAGGTCCAGTAGTCCGCGGATATGGCCGAATCGCTCGGCAATCGCGGCAAATCAGCTTCGTGCACGCCCGGCGCGGCCAGTTCTACTTCTCAGGGTCCGCGTCCGCCAGCTCGATGCCAACGTCGATGAACTGGCCGCCCTTGTCCTGGTGGCAATGCACGGCCAGCGTGTTCGGCCCGGGTTTCACGGCCGCCCGCAGCGCGTCCGTGACATCGAGATAACAATACGCCTGGGACCACCCGGATTTCTTCAACACCTCTTCGCCATTGACATAAACGGTCACGGCATCGTCATGGTGAATCGAAAGCCGGGCCAGGGCGAACTCCGTCGAGTCGAGCGTGAAGCTCCGGCGGAGCCAGATGTCGCTGGTTCTCCACTGCGTGTTGACGATGGCCCCCGGCGTCTCGGCAACTCCGAACCCGCTGCGGCCAACGGCCCAGGCGCTGTCGTCAAAGTCGGGCCGGTTCCACTCCGCGGGCGGCGGTTCGGTTGCGTAGCGCCATTCCTGGGGCGACTGGCGGGCCGTGGGCTGCACCGTCCGCCAGCGGACCGACAGCATGCGCGGCGGCTGCGTCTCATAGGCGGCGGGGCGGATATTGATCGCGCGGAGCCGGGCGACGTCGTACTTGGGCTTGCGGTCAAAGGTGTAGACGCCGTTCTGCTCCTGTTCCACGTCGGTGAGCTGCGTATAGCAGAAGCCGAACAGGTTCGCGTTGTCCAATAGAGCGTCGGTGAGCCCGCGATACCGTTCAAAAAACCCCTCCACATCCGTTTCGCCATAGCCCCAGCCTTCCGCCCCGGATTCCGCGGATTCCGCGGATTTCAGCCGGATGCCGCCGTATTCACTGACGAAGAACGGCTGCGCCAGATAGGGTGCCGCGTCGGACTCCGGTTGGATGTTGACCCACGGGTCGGTCCCCGTCTGGGCGAATGTTCGGAACCGCGCTGCGAACACGGCCGGTTCCTGGCCGTATTCGTGGCAATCGTATACGTCCGTCCCGGCGTATTGATGCACGTAGCCGCTGACGTCCAGGAACGGCCGGCCCGGGTCGATGATCTGCGTCAGCGCCATCAGCTTCTGCAGTCCGGTCGGCTCCGGGCCGTGGCCCGTCTCGTTGAGCGGGCACCAGCCGATGATGCAGGGGTGGTTGCGGTCGCGGATAAGTTCCGTCCGCCATTCGTCCATCACCTCACTGAGAGAAGTCGACGTGAGCTGAGAGAGCCCCCAGTTCGGATACTCGCCCCAGATCAGGTAGCCCAGCTTGTCGGCCCAATAGAGGAACCGCGGCTCGAAGACCTTCTGGTGCAGCCGTGCTCCGTTGAAGCCGGCAGCCATGGACAGCTCGATGTCTCGTCGGAGAGCCTCGTCGGACGGGGCGGTCAGTACGCCGTCGGGATAATACCCCTGGTCCAGAATGAGCCGCTGGAACACGGGCTGATCGTTGATGAGGAAGCGATTGCCTTCGATGGTGATCTTCCGCAGGCCAAAATACGATTGCACCGAATCCACGACCCTGCCGTCGCGGAGCACGTCGATGGTCAGGTCGTACAGGAACGGCGATTGCGGCGACCACGACCGGGTCTCGCTGAGCTTCAACATGCCCAGCGTGTTCCGCCAGGCGGCCGGAACGATCTCCTCGCCGACCGGTTTTCCATCCGCCGTCGCCCGCAGTCGAAGCGTCGCGCCCTTGCCGGGCCCGTCAACCCACGCCTGGAAGAAAAGGCGTCCGCCATCAAGGTCCGGAGTCAACGTGATCTGACGCAACCAGGTCTGCCCGACCGCCTCCAGCCACACCGTCTGCCAGATGCCGGTCGTACGGGTGTAGACGCAACCGTGGCTTTCCCGTTTCTGGCTCTGCTTCCCACAGGCCTGAAGGCCCGAGCGCGTGTCATCGAACGCCCGGACCACCAGCTCGTTCTCCCCCGCGCGGAGGGATGCGGTGATGTCAAAGAAAAAAGGTACGTTGCCGCCGAAGTGTTCGCCCACGAAGGCTCCGTTGAGCCACACGCGGGCGTGCCAGTCCACCGCCCCGAAGTGCAGCAGGATCCGCCGGCCCTTCCAGTCGCCCGGCACTTCGAACATCCGCCGGTACCAGACATTCGTCATGAAGTCCGTGTTTGCGATCCCGGACAGTCTGCTCTCCGGACAGAACGGTACCACGATCTGGCGGGCCAGATCCTGGCCGGAGGTCAGGCCGCGGGCTTCACCGTCGCCCTTCTCGTCCACCTCGAACTGCCACGTACCGTTGAGGTTGAGCCACTGCGCCCGCTGGAAGTCGGGCCGCGGATGCTCGGCTCGCGGAATCGAGCTTGTGCCCGCAGCGGTAACGGGGAGACACGCAAACATGAAAACCATCAATGCCATCGCCAGAATGGAGTAACTCATGTCAGACCTCTGCGCCGGATATTCGCGCGTGTTCGAACCGCTGTGTATACGATACCCACTTCTTCCGGCGAGGCGGCGGACCCCGGTAACCACGACCCGGGAGCACGCCCGTGCCGGACGGCGCATCATAGGGACTGTTCGACGGCCGGACAAACCACAGCGTCCGCTTGACAACCGGAACCATGCCCGCGACAACCCCGAACCATGACGGAAGCGGCTCATTATGATCCGGTGGCCGACCCGGCGGCCGCGGTGACGGTCGGATCGGCCCGATTCACCGTGCTGACTTCGGCCCTGCTGCGGCTGGAGTGGTCGCCGACCGGGGCGTTCGAGGACCGGCCGTCACTGGTGTTTCGGAATCGACACCTTCCCGTCCCGCGCTTCCAGATCGAGCATCGCGAGGGGCGGCTGATTCTGCGCACGGACGACCTCATCCTGCGCTACGCCAAGAATGCCGGCCGATTCGACGCGAACAACCTGCGCATCGAGCTGCGCGTCGAGGATCGTCCCGTGGTCTGGCATCCGGGGGCGGATGCGTCCGGCAATCTCGGCGGAACGTGTCGTACGCTGGACGGCGTTTCCGGCGCGACGGAGGTAGAACCCGGCCTGCTCTCCCGTGACGGCTGGGCGGTGGTGGACGATTCGACGCGGCCGCTCTTCGACGACCGGGATCGGCCCTGGGTGATTCCCCGGGCCGGCGCGGCGGGCGCGGTGGACTGGTATTTCTTCGGCCACGGACGCGATTATTCGCGGGCGCTTCGTGACTTCACGGCCGTAGCCGGCCGCGTGCCGCTGCCTCCGCGATATGTCTTCGGCGCGTGGTGGTCGCGGTATTGGCCGTATTCGGATCGTGAACTGATCGAGCTGGTGGAGGAGTTCCGCGACCAGGACGTTCCGCTGGACGTGCTCGTCATAGACATGGACTGGCACCTGGAAGGCTGGACCGGCTACACGTGGAATCCCCGGTACTTTCCGGATCCGGAGGGGTTCCTGCGGTGGGCGCACAAACAGGGACTGCGGGTCACGCTGAACCTGCACCCGGCCGACGGCGTGGGGCGGCACGAAAAGGCGTTTGCGGACGTGGCCCGGGCGCTGGGGCTGGACCCGCGGCGAGCGCGCATCGTGCCGTTGGATTGCGTCGACCCGACCTTCGTCGACGCCTATTTCCGCCACCTCCATCATCCGCGCGAGCGCGAGGGCGTGGACTTCTGGTGGATCGACTGGCAGCAGGGCACCCAGACCGGCGTGCCGGGGCTGGATCCGCTGTGGTGGCTGAATCACCTCCACTGGACCGACATGGAACGGAACCCGGCCCGCGCCGGTCTGCGCCCGCTCATTTTCAGTCGCTGGGGCGGCCTCGGCGGGCATCGGTATCCGATCGGGTTCTCCGGCGACACATACTGCAATTGGGCCTCGCTGGCGTTCCAGCCGGCGTTTACGGCTATGGCCGGCAACGTCGGATTCGGCTACTGGAGCCACGACATCGGCGGGCATCAGCCCGGTCCGGTGGAGGCGGAACTGTACGTCCGATGGATCCAGTGGGGGGCGTTCAGCCCTGTGCTGCGCACCCATGCCAGCCGGCACGCAGCGGCCGAGCGGCGCATCTGGCGCTTCCCGCCGGCTGCGTTCCGAGCCGCGCAGGCGGCGTTCCACCGCCGCTATTCGCTGCTGCCGTACATCTACGCCGCGGCGCGCCAGTGTTACGACACCGCCATTCCCATCTGCCGGCCGTTGTATTACTTCTGGCCTGATCGGGAAGAGGCGTACCGGCATCCGGACGAATACCTCTTCGGCGATGATCTGCTGGTGGCGCCCGCGGTCACCCCCGGCAATCCCGTCAGCCGTTGTGCGGAAGTGACCGCCTGGATCCCACCCGGCGACTGGGTGTACGAACCGAGTGGGCGCGTGTATCGCGGCCCGACGCACGCGGCCCTCCTGGCGCCCCTGGAGGACGTTCCCGTATTCGTTCGCGCTGGGGCCGTCATCCCCCGGCAGGAGCCGACCAGAAACACCTCTGAGAGCCCGGGCAATCCACTGCTTCTTGAGGTCTGGCCCGGCTCATGCGGCGGAACACGGGTCTACGAGGACGACGGTGAATCGACGGGGTACGCCGGCGGTGCGTGCGCCTGGACGCCCGTGCAACACGAGGCGACGACCACCGGGCAGCGTGTGATCGTCGGACCGACGGAGGGACAGTATCCGGGCCTTCCGCGACGGCGGACGTACGAAATCCACCTCCGAGAATCATTGCCGCCCGATCGGGTGACGCTCAACGGACGAACGCTGCCCCCCGCGCCGGACCGACGACATCGCGGCTGGTGGTATGATCCGGTCTCCCTGAGCACGGTGATCCGGGTTTCGCCCCGCGCGATCCATGAGCGCTGGGAGGTGGAAACCCGTTCCCCCCGGTTGGAATCCGAATCGACGGTACTGGCGGAGGGGCTGCGCGGCCAGTTGCGGCTGGTCGAGCGAGTGGATGCCCTGCTGGGCCGGGCGCCCCAGGCGGACCTGGCGGAGATCCGCGAGGGTCTCTCCTCGCTCACGCGGACCGGCGATGCGCTGCGGGCGGCCGTGCAGACGATGCTGGCCCAGCGGTTCCAAGCGGCCGTCCAGCGGATGGCGGACGCCCCCGAGGCGGCGGGCCGGGCCCTCATGCAGTTGCTCAACCTGGGTTTCCAGGTGACGCCGTCTTTTGCCGCAACGCCGCATGGCAGCATTGAACTGGAGTCGTGTCTGTTCGCGGGATCGGCCTGCGACGCGCTGCGGAACGTGCATGCCCGCCTGCGCTGGGAAAGCGGCCTGCACTGGTCCGTGAAGTCGGGCGGGCAGGCGGAATGGGATCCGGTGCCGTTCGACCGGCCGGAGCGAAGGTCCGCAATTCTCTCGCCCGATGGGCCGGCACAAACCACGTGCGCTCGCGCGGCCCTGCAGGTGCGCGTCGGCGACGCGCCGGTGGACCTGGCATTCGAGCAGGTGTTGCTGCCGTCGGTGAACCGATGGTGGCTGCTCGGGCCGTTGCCGGCGCCGGAAGACGACGAGCTGGGGCCGGCGTTTCCGCCGGAAGAGGCCGTAGACCTGGCCGCCGTTTATCCTGGACGGGAGAACGAGCTGGTGTCGTGGCGATCGTTCGAACGGCGTATCGAGCCGGGATCCGACCCGCGTGAGGAGTTCGTGCTCGATTGGCAGACGGTATACGCTCGACGGATCGACGCCGCCGTCACGTACGCCATGACGTATATCGTGGCCCCGGCGCCGATGGACGCCTCATTGGCGCTGGGGTTCGGCTGCAGCGCGATGGTCTGGTTGAACGGCCGTCCGGTCTACCGGCAGGAGAACTGGCGACCCTACCTTTCGCGTGAGGATCGCGTTCCGGTGCGGCTGTCGGCGGGTTTGAACACGCTGCTGCTCAAGATCGGACACGGGCAGGGCTGGTGGTCGTTCGGGGCGCACGTGGAAACGCCCGACGGCCGGCCACTGCCGGAACTGACCACGCATCTGACACCCCCGTAACGGGCAGCCTTTTGAGGAATCGGCTGGATGATCGACGTTTGCACGCGAAGCGTATTGCGTCGGGCGGCCCGCCTGATGGCGCCGGCTCTCGGGTGCCTGGCCTGTTCCGCCTGTCTGGACGCGGTGCGGTCGCGAACCGAGGACGATCGGCCGCCCCCGCCGTCCTTCGTCAATTCGCTCGGCATGACGCTGATCCGCATTCCCCCGGGATCGTTCCACATGGGAAGCCGGCTGTCGCCCCAGGAGGTGGCGGCCCGGTTCGGCGGCCGACCGGACCCGTACATGGACGAACACCCGTTGCACGTTCGCCTGATCGATCGGCCGTTGTACGTCGGTGCGTGCGAAGTGACGGTGGCCCAGTTCCGCCAGTTCGTCCAGAACACCGGATACGAGACGGACGCCCATCGCGAAGGCTGGGCGTTCGCCTATGTCGACGGCGTCGCCCGGCGGATCGACGGACGGAACTGGGAAAACCCGGGATTCCCCCAGGAGGATGATCACCCCGTCGTATGCGTGAGCTGGCATGATGCGAACGCCTTCTGTCAATGGCTTTCGCGGCGGGAACGGCGCGCCTGCCGACT
The DNA here is from genome assembly GCA_052034525.1 of Planctomycetota bacterium. Lineage (GTDB taxonomy): Bacteria > Planctomycetota > Phycisphaerae > UBA1845 > UBA1845 > JAFGJQ01. The sequence goes on along the minus strand of JBPOIK010000114.1, from coordinate 1,828 downwards.
CCCTTCGGAGGCCGAGTGGGAGTACGCCTGCCGGGCGGGCGCGCCGACGGCGTTCTGGTGGGGCGATGCGATGGACGAGACGGGTCGCGTGGCGAACGTGGCGGATGCGGGCCACCTGGGTGCCGGCGCCGGTTACGTGGTGATGCCCATGGACGACGGATACGGATTCACGGCCCCCGTGGGCAGCTATCGCGGCAACGCGTTCGGGCTGTTCGACATGATCGGGAACGTCGCCGAGTGGTGCGCGGATGCGTACGGGCCCTATCCCGGCGCCGCGTGGTCGGCCGGCGATGCGCCCGGGCGCGTGGTCCGCGGCGGCTCGTGGTACAACGTGGCCTGCTACTGCCGGTGCGCGTATCGCTTCTGCGTGGACCCGCTCGATCGCTATCCGAACGTCGGCTTCCGGGTGGTCATGGAGGCGGAATGATCGCTCACGTCCGTCTTGGGGACTCTCGGCCCCTCCATTTCCAGAGATAGAACACCGGAACGCCCAGCAGCAGCACGCCCAGCCAGGGCAGCGTCGCGCGTTGCGATTCCACGATGCTCGCCACGAGCATTCCGGCCGCCGCCAGGATGAACAGGGCCGGCGTCACCGGGTATCCCCAGCAGCGGAAGGGGCGGAGAAGCTCCGGGCGGCGTGCGCGCAGCGTGAAGATCGAAAGGGCGGCCAATCCGTAGAAAATCCAGATGGTGAAAACGAAACCGCCGATGAGTCTCTCGAAGTGCCGTACTCCCAGCGACGCCACGCATCCCAGGACGGCCTGTGCCCACAACGCCGGGGAGGGTGTCTGGAAGCGGGCGTGGACGCGCCCCAGGAAGCGGAACAGCAGCCCGTCGCGGGCCTGTGCGAACATCACGCGGGATCCGACAATGGCCGAGGCGTGCGTCGACCCCAGCACGCTCCCCAGGATCATCACCGTGACCACCGTGCGGGCGGCCGGCCCGAACAACCGCTGCATGACCAGCGGCGCGATCGTATCCGTGGCTCGCATCTCCTCCAGGGGAACGAGCCAGAAATACGTTGCATTGACCGCCACGTAGAGGACCGTGATGCCGACGGTGCCCAGCAGGAAGATGCGCGGGATCTGTCGCTGCGGCTCCCGCACCTCTTCCGCCACGGCGGCCACGTCGCTCCAGCCGTCGTATGTCCAGAGGATCGCGACCAGCACCGGCGCCAGCGCCGCAAGGAACAGGCGGGGCGCCGCCACCGGAGCGAAATGGAGGGCGTTGCCTTTCATCGTTGCCAGAGCGGCGACCACGATCGCGGCCAGAACCAGGGTCTTGAAGCCCGTCAGCAGCACCGCCACGCCGGCGCCCCTCTTCATTCCGGTGACGTTGACTCCCGTCACCAGAAGGATGGTGAGGCAGGTGACCAGGGGGACGGCATTCTCATACGAGAGGAAACCCGAGGGAGGCTTATCGGCCGTCGCGCCCAGCAGCATGAGCAGGTGCTCGGCGAACACGGTCGCCATCGCGGCCAGGGCCAGCGGCTGCGTGAGCAGCAGGTAGGTCCAGCCGAAAACGAACGCCGGGCACTCCCCCAATCCTTCGCGAAGAAAGACGTACAGGCCGCCGGACCGGGGATAGAGCGTGGCCAGTTCGGCAAACGTGAATGCCCCCAGCAGACAGAGCCCGCCGCCGACCACCCAGAGCAGAAGGATCTGCGCCGGGCTGCCCATCTCCCTGGCGATGGCAGTCGGAGGAGGTAGTGTCAACTCCTGTGTAAATTGCCTCGGGGCATCCTGCCATGAATCACGCCACCTTCGATTGCTTCGACTTCGGCGACATCGGCAACGGCACCGTCGGGCACAGATGCGCCGACCGCAAA
>JBPOIK010000164.1:0-9839 GCA_052034525.1 Planctomycetota bacterium | reverse complement strand
CGGCTTAAAAGGCCGTTGCTCTACCTGCTGAGCTACGCCCCCCCGGCTTCTTCTCGGGGGTTCCGGCGGACCGCGGGGTGCATCGTCCGCCGGACGGTCCGATATCATTCGATGCCCGCGAGTCGTGCCGGCGGCCCGCGTACCGAACCGCGACGGGGCACAGTACCGCAGCGCGGGCGCTTTTGCAAATCGGCGCCCGTCCCCATAAGATGGTTCTGCGGGGGAGGCAAATGGCGGATGCACGAGACTCCGGGCGTGAGCGATTCGCAGAAGAGCAGGGAACAGCTCGTGGCGGAGCTGGAGGAGCTTCGTGCCCGCGTCGCGGAAATGGAGCAGGAGGCGGCCCGGGGGCGTGAGGCCGAAGAGGCGCTTGCCCGCGAGCGTGACCTGCTTCACACCCTGATGGACCACATTCCGGATACGATCTACTTCAAAGACGAACAGAGTCGTTTCACCCGGATCAACCGGGCCCAGGCGGAAATCCTTGGCGTCGCGCCGGGGGCGGCCATCGGAAAGACCGACTTCGACTTCTTCGAGCTCGAGCACGCCCGCAGCGCTTTTGCGGACGAACAGGCCATGCTGCAGACCGGGCGTGGCGTGATCGGCAAGGGGGAGCGCATGCGCCGCGCCGACGGCGAGCATCGCTGGATTTCCACCACCAAGGTGCCGATCCGCGGGAACGACGGACGATACCACGGCATCGTGGGCATCTCGCGTGATGTGACGCCGCAGAAGCGAGCGGAGGAACAACTCCGCAAGAGCGAGGAACGGTACCGCGGCCTGGTGGAGTCACAACTGGATCTGATCACGCGGATCGACCGGGACGGATTCATCACGTTTGTCAACGAGGCGTTTGTCCGCATGTTCGGCCGGCCGCGGCAGGAACTGGTCGGCATGGCGTTTCTGGAGCTGGCGGGGGATGCGGACCGTTCCGTCATGCGGAGTGTGATCGACCACCTGAAACGTCCGCCGCATCGCACGTCGTGCGAGCTGCGGGTGCCCACGGCGTTCGGTCAGCGCTGGATCGAGTGGGAGATCAACACCATCCACGACGAGCACGGCGAGACTGTGGAGATCCAGGCCGTCGGGCGCGATATCACGGACCGCAAACGCGCGGAGGCCGCCCTGCGGGAGAGCGAGCAGCGCCTGGCCACCATCGCCGCCAACGTGCCGGGCGCGGTCTATCGGGCCGTGTTCACGCCGGGCGGCAAGGTCACGTTCGCCTACGTCAGCCCCGGGCTTCGTGAGATGATCGGCGTGAGTCCCGAACAGATCATGCGCGCTCCGCGAAACAGTCTGCGATTCGTGCATCCGGAGGATCGGCGGCCGTTGCTGCGGGCCATCGCGGCCTCTGTTCGCACGCTCCACAGCGTGGACATGGAATACCGGTTGCTCACCACGGGCGGCGAAGTGCACTGGGTGCGCGACCTGGCCCGTCTGCACCTGCGCGAGGATGGCAACGTCATTCGCGACGGCGTGATCCTGGACGTCTCCCGCCGCAAAAAGACGGAAGAGGAGAAGGCCCAGCTTGAGGAGCAGTTGCATCAGGCCCAGAAGATGGAGGCGCTGGGCCAGTTGGCCGCCGGCGTCGCGCACGATTTCAGCAATCTGCTGACCATCATGCTGGGAGGCACCGAGCAACTCCGCAAGCGGATCGTGACCGACAACGCGGCTCTCGAGGCCCTCAGCCTCATTGAGCACGCCGCCGGAGAGGCCAAGGGCGTCACCCGCTCGCTCCTGTCGTTCAGTCGCCGGGTTCCCACGGAGAAGCGGCCGGTGAACCTGACGCGCTTCGTGGATGACACCGTGCGGTTCACGCGGCGCATTCTCCCGGCATCCATCGAACTGAAGGTGGAGATCGACGCGCGGGAGCCGCTGTGGGTCTCGGCCGACAGCTCCCAACTGCACCTGGTGATCCTGAATCTGGCGATCAACGCGCGTGACGCCATGCCGAACGGAGGGAGCCTTCACGTCAGGGTCAGTTCCGCTCCGCCTCTGCCCACCGAAGAGAAGGCGGAGGCCGCCCGGGCCGCCGCCCGCGTCGTCGTGCGCGACACCGGGATCGGCATGTCACCGGATGTCCAGCGTCGGATTTTTGAGCCGTTCTTCACCACCAAGCCTCGTGGAATCGGGACAGGTCTGGGACTGGCGATCGCTCTGAGCATCGTCAACGAACACAACGGCACGATCGAGGTGTCGTCTCAGCCCGGGCTGGGCTCGACCTTCGTCATCACGTTGCCCTGTGTGCCTCCGGACACCCGCCGCGAGCCCGATCAGGCGATTGTGGAGCCCCGGGGCAACGGGCAGACCATTCTTCTGGCCGAGGACAATCACTACATCCGTAAGATCATCACATCGACCCTGCAGTCGTTCAACTATCGCGTGGTACCGGCGGGAGACGGGGCGGCGGCCATGGATCGTTTCCGCGAGCACCAGGCGGACATCCGGCTCCTGATTTTCGATATTGATCTTCCCAAGCGGGGCGGGCTCGACTGTCTGCGTGAGATACGGGAGGCCGGCATACGACTGCCCGCCGTCCTCATCACGGCCCATGCCCACGTTGACTTGGAGGAGCAAATCGACGAGAATTCGTATCTGTTGCCCAAACCTTTCCAGATGGCGGAGATCGGGCAACTGGTGGCTCAGCTTGTAACAGACCCCAAGAGCGAAGCGACATGTCCGTGACCAAACCCTTGCGAATCCTGATTGCCGACGACCACGCCATGATGAGGGGAACCCTGGCCAAGTGGCTCGAAGGTGTGGACAACGTTCAGATCGTAGGCGCCGTCAGCAACGCGGACGACGCCCTGGGTGTGGCGATTCGCGAGCATCCTGATATTGTGCTGATGGACATCGACATGCCGGGCCTGGGGTGTTTCAGCGCCGCCCGGTCGATTACTACGCAGTGTCCCGAAACGAGTATTATTTTTGTAAGTGCGTTCTACCACGACCGTTACATAGAGCAGGCCTTGGCCGTGGAGGCCGCCGGCTACGTGACCAAGAGCGAACCGCCCGACCGGCTGGTCGACGCCATCCAGACCGTGGCGGCCGGCGGGGTCTATTTCTCGCCCGAAGTGCAGTCGCGGATTACGGTCGACTCCGAGGGAGCCAAGCTTACCAACCGCGTTCAGACGCGCACCTCGTCACTGACCCGTCGCGAGCTGGAGGTCGTTCGCTACATTGCCCGCGGCATGCTCAACAAGGAAATCGCCCAGCTTATGGGGATCAGCGCGAAGACCGTAGAACAGCACACGTTCCACTTGATGACCAAACTGAACATCCACAACCGCGTCGAACTCGCCCGCTTCGCCATCCGCGAGGGCCTGACCGAGGCCTGATCCCCACCGCTCGGACCCGAGCCCCGCGCGATCTCCCGCCGCCCGACTGAGGGATTCCCCTTAGAGTGCCGAATCCTGGCAATCACATTTGTCTCAAAGTGTGGGGTTATCCGGGCCAACCTCCTCCGCGCATCCAAGCCGCACGCAGCCCCTTCCCATGGCTGGAATTGCGGGTTCTGGAGCCGGGTCGGGTGGTGCCGGACGCGCTGGTCTATGAGGTGCGATGCGTTTTGACACCGCCCTTGCCGGTTGGAACGGTAACCGGTGCCATCACCCTGGAGTACGACGCCTATAGCGGTGGCACGTTGTCCATTCCCGTCGCCGCCGATGTCAGCGACGTGGGGAGCACGGCCTCCCGCGCCGCTGCAATCCCGTAGCCGCGTCAGGCCTGTCGGCGGGACCACGAAAGACATCGAAGATCCGGTCAGCGACGCGGCGGAGAGCCTGGCGATCCTGCGGGCGCCGTCAGGCAAGCCGCAGGCCCACGTCCGGCGGATCAAAGCGGCAGGGACGCCTTGCCCGGTGTTCAGAGCGGGCATCGGGCCTGGAACCTGCCAGGGGTGGCATTCCGGACACGATCCCAATACTACGGGTTTGAAGCCGGACTTCATCGCTGTCGCGGTGGAGTCTGCCTCGGCTTGCCGGGATCGCCTGGGTTGTGGGCGCAGCCGGTGCCATGCACGCCGCTTATCAGACGCAAGAGAGGCCGGAGGATATCGGACGGAGTCGGTCCGCTCGGCAGGATTCAAAGCCGGAGCCGACCGCGTAAGGCGTCGATACCCTCATCAGATGGATCCGGTTGCTGAAAGCCGGACCACGGGAAGCCGCCGCACCGGCAGCCTGCTTGCGCGTCTGGAGAAGGCGTGGCAGCGGGTTGGCGGCTCGCTGCGTATCGTCGAGGGATCGTTGTGCGATCGAGCATGTTGCCGGTTCGAAAAGAAGTCGCAGGTTTGCGATCGGCGGCAACGACTGTCTCGCGAATGAACGGGTGTCCGCGGAAGTGAGCCGTGTCGCGGGCGGGGCCTCCAGGGAAAGGCATTGATGAGGAGCATAGTTGCGCGATTTCTGCTGCCCGTGGGCGTCATTGTCGTGTTCGTCCTGGGCCTGGTGCTCCTGTCCGCCTACGCCTCCGCTCGAAGGCAAGCCGAAGACCTGCACTATCAGATGACGTCGCTGGCCCTGCATTTCGATCTGGCCATCCGGGAATACGTGCAGGAGAGCATCCGACCCCTCATGGAGGACTACGTGGGACCGGATGAGTTCATTCCGGAATCCATGTCCACGACCTTCGTGGCCCGCAGTGTTTTCGAGAAAGTCCGCACCCGGTTTCCGGACTACATTATCAAGTTTTCTTCTGACAACCCCCGGAATCCCGCCAACCAGGCCACTTCGTCCGAGCTGGACATGATCCGTTACTTCAACGAGCATCCCGACATCAGCCGATGGTCGGGTCCTATCCGGCTGGACGGGCGGGAGTATTACGCGCAGTTCGCCGCGCGGCGCATGGAGGAATCCTGCCTGCACTGCCACGGGCGTCCGGAAGACGCGCCGGCGGCGCTGCGGGCGCGTTATGGCGATGTCGCCGCTTTCCATCTGCCCCTCGGCCAGACCATCGCCATGGACACCGTGGCCATTCCCACTGACCGAATCCATGCCGTGATGATGGCCAACGTTATCCGCCAGTCGTCTGTCATGCTGGCGGGGCTGGCGCTGCTGTTTTTCACCGTCGTCGTCGTGTTCCGGCGGATGGTGGCGGATCGTCTGACCCTCATCACGAACCACTTTCGGCAGATTGCGGATCAGGCCGACGGTTCTTTTCCGGAGCCGCTGGTCCTATCCGGAGATGACGAAATCACCGAGTTGGCCCGAAGTTTCAACGCGCTGGCCGACAACCTGGAGGCCACTCGCGCCCTGCTCGAACAGCGCGTGGCCATCCGGACGATGGAGCTGGCCCAGGCCAACACGGAGTTGCGCGAGGCCGTTCACGAGCGCGAACAGGCCGCCCAGGTCGCCTTCGACATGATGGAGGACGCCGAACTGGCTCGTGGCGAGGCGGAGCGCGCGCGGGAATCCCTTCTGGAGAGCGAGCAGCGGCTCAAGACCATTCTGGACTGCGTGCAGGCCGGCGTGATTGCGGTGGACGCCAGCACGCGGACCATCGTGGAGGCGAACCCCGCGGCCTGCCGCATGATCGGGCGGGAGCGCGAGGCGATCGTCGGGGAGGTCTGCACCGCCTTCCTGTGTCCGTTGCATGGCGGGACGTGTCCGATTCTCGATCAGGGATTGAGCAGCCAGACCGAAGAGTGCATTCTGCGCACGCGAGACGGACGGACCATCCCGATTCTCAAAACGGTGGTGCCGTTTCTGGCGAACGATCACGCCTATCTACTCGAGACCTTCCACGACATCTCGGATCGCAAGCGTGCCGAGACCGTGCTTCGCGAGAACGACGCTCTCGTGACAGAGGCGCTGGAACGCGAGCGGCAGATATCTCGACAGTTGGAGGCCACCCTGGCTGAACTGAACTCGGCTCGGAGCGCGGCGGAAGCCCCTACGCACTCGAAAGAGTAGTTGCCGGCCGGCAAGGGGAATCCGGCATCCCGGAGACGGCTGGCCGCGCATCGCCCGCCGCGATCACAAGCCTGGATCGGATATCTCGCTGGGGCGATAGGGCAAATTCAGGATGAACCCGACCCAGCGTTGCTCGAAACGGGCGTCGATCGGTCCGAAGGCCGCTTCGAAGGCCTCGATCTCCTCCTCGGGGGTGAATCGTGCGTCGCGATCGCGGAGGGCGATTGTCTGAATGTATTGGGCAAAGGCTTTCTGGCGCGTGCGATGGAGGTAACACACCAGGGACCACGCCTGGGCGTAATGATTTGCGATGTGCGGACTGTTGTCCCGGGCCAGAAACGCCGCGTCGCCGATGAGTTGTTTCAAAGGGACGAGTTTTCCAGTGCGACAGGCGTGTGCCAGGTTGCCAGCCTGCGGCCGCTGGTTGAGCTCCCCGACCGTCAGGGAGGTTCGGATATCGCGAAGCCGGCCCTGATTGATGGTTCCCAGACCCGCTCCGCTCGAACCCGGGGGCGTTTCAAACAGGCACGCCAGCCCCTCCACAAGCCACGTCGGGTTCTGCGCGCCGGCCGTATGTACGCCGATGTTGTACAGGATTTGGTGCGCCACCTCGTGCTGGATCACGAGCTGGTTGATCTGAGTCACGTACCGCTTTCGCTGGTTGCGGGCCCGTTGAAGCTGGGTGGCAAGGGAACGTCGTTCGCGGGGACTCAATCCGCCGCCGGCCAACTGCGCTTCCATATCCGATATGGCCGTCGAGAGCTTGTTCACCGTGGGGGTGTTCAGCGTGTTGAAGAACGCCGCCCGGTTCAGATGGACAGAAAAAATGCCGCTGGCGGCCGAATTGTCGAAGCCGATCCGCTTCCCGTACTGTGTGAACTCCTCCTGCCGATCGAAAAAGAGGATCGCCAGCCGATGCGACGGGGCCTGGACGGGAATCTCTCCCGCCCGACAGAACCGGAACACCGCGGCATACGTCAGTTCCACCCGAAACAGGAAACTCCGCAGCACCTCCGGAGACGTGTTGTGGGCGATCACGAAGTGGTCGGTCCGCTCAATCCGGAATCCATCGCCCGCAATCCGGAGGAGTTCCGCCTCCGCCGCCTCATCGATCGGGATCGGCGGCTCCTGGGCACGAACCCCGCCCCACGCCCAGAACAGAAGAACACACGCGGGCACCACGGAGATCGCACCGCCCAGGGTGCGCCTCGCCGACAGCCATCGTGAAAACGTCCGTCTCATGCTCGCGCATCGCCCCCGAAAACCGAACGCCGGTTACCCATTCGTAACCCGTTCGATGATTTTCGGCGGTGCTCCGATGTCCGCCACGAACACATCGCCGGTATACTGGCGGGAACCGTCCCGGTCGAAACCCGTTTTCTTCGCCACGAACGTGACGGTCCAATCGGCCCGAATCGTCGCGTTGGCCGGTCGCCCCGTGTCGCAATCCAACCCGGACGGCAGGTCCACCGCCACCACGCCCGCCTTGTCCGCGGCGTTGATGGCGTGAATGACCGCAGCCAGAGGTTCGCGCACGTCGCCACGGAACCCCGTCCCCAGCAGGGCGTCCACCACGATGTCCGTCGATCGCACCTGCCCGACGGCCGCCCGGGCACCTTCCTCGTCCACCACGGTGTGGATATCCACGCCCATCGCACGAAGCACGCGGTAATTCGTTCCGGCGTCTTCGGTCAGCCGAGCGGCATCGCCGAGCAGAAACACCTGTGCATCAATGCGCCGGTTCAACAGGTGCCGGGCAATGACAAAACCGTCCCCGCCGTTGTTTCCCGAACCGGCGAAAACCACCACACCATCGGCGCCTCGGCGTCGCAACAGCTCCGCCACACGGTCCGCCGCGTTGCGGCCCGCGTTTTCCATCAGCACCACCCCGGGAATCCCCAGTTCATGGATCGCGATCGCGTCCACCCGGCGGACCTCGTCTCGCGTCAGGCTGCGGCTCATCACCCCATTGTACGCGCAAAACCGCTTTGCGGGTACCCGGCCCCGCGTTGACACCCCGTCCACCCCTTCTAGAATCGCCCCGATGCACATTCTGCTGACCAACGACGACGGAATCCTCGCGCCCGGACTGGGAGCCATGTATCGCGAACTGGTCAAGCTCGGCCAGGTCAGCGTGGCCGCTCCGGATTCCGCCCAATCCGCCTCTGCCCACGCCATTACGATCAACGCCCCTCTGACCGCCAGTTGGGTCCACGTTCAGAACGAGTTTCACGGCTGGGCCGTCGGCGGCCGCCCGGCCGATTGTGTCAAGCTGGCCGTCAGCCGCCTTCTTCCCACCCGGCCGGACCTGGTCGTCTCCGGCATCAACGACGGGGCGAATGTGAGTATCAACGTGTTGTACTCGGGCACCGTGGCGGCCGCCGCGGAAGCCGCTCTGCTGGGCCTGCCCGCGGTGGCCGTCTCGCTGGAGCATGGTGATGTGCTCAATTTCGGCAAAGCCGCGCGGATCGCCCGGGAGATCATCGAACTCCTGTTTCCGCAGCATCTGCCGGCGGGCAAGCTTATCAACATGAACATTCCCTCGCTCACGCCGGGGCGGCCGAAGGGGATTCGCGTTGTGCCGCAGGCCGTCCAGATCATGGACGACGATTACGTTACGCAGGACGGGCCGTTCGGCGCGAAGCAGTTCTGGCTGCGCGGCAGCTTCAAAAGCTGCGGCCCGGATGCCAATACGGACCTTTGCGCCCTGCACGAGGGCTTCATTACGTTGACCCCCCTTCACGTGGACCTGACGGAGCGCTCCCGTCTGGCCGAACTGGCCGCCCTGGATTGGCCGGACGTGACGCTGATCCACTGATTCGCCCGGCCAGCCCTCCACCACGTCCTTCACCGCGGCGACCCACAGTGTGTATGGACCCGTAGTGAGCGGATTCCCGTTCAAAGAACCAGGCTGGTGGTGTAGAGGTGGCGGCGGCGCCCCGATCCCATGGAAGCAGACGGCCCAGGGAGGCGTTCACCAGGCCAGGGCCTATCGTACGGGCTTGCCCATGATCCTTACGGGGAGGCGGCGGCCCGGAGAATGGGAGCGGTGGAAGGGTTGCGACCCATCAGGTGGGCGATGTGATAATTGAGGATGTCGAAAGCGGTGGCCTGGGACGCGGGGGGGCCGGCCAGGCCCCGAAGCACATCGACGCAGCCGTGCAGCAGCTCGCGTTTTTCGACGTGGGCCGGTTCGCAGTCGCGGCAGAGCAACCCGCCTTCGAACGACGAGAAGTGGACGGGCTCATCGGGTTCCGGAACTCGGCCGCAGCCTAAACAGGCGGCAAACTCCGGGAGCGAGCCGATCTCGTCCAGAAGCTCGCGTTGGAAGAGCACCAGTTGGTCGAAGACCTGGTTCGCCTGGCATAGGCCGTCCAGCAGGGCGATCAGGGCGGCGAAGACTCTGGGGTGTGGATCCCAGTCTTCGGTCAAGGCGGCTGTCACTTCGGCGGCGTACTGGGCGGCATGAAACCGTGCCAGCCGCTGGCGCAGGCCGGCCATGGCTCGCATCTGCGTCCACTCGGTAACGATGGCCAGCTCAGCCCCGCCGCCCGCGTGGGCCGAGACGACGAGGTGTCCCAGCTCCAGCAGGTCGATCCCCACGGCGAAACGTGACTTCGTGCCCCGCTTGACGCCTTTGGCGATGGCCCGCACCTTGCCGTGTCGGCGGGTCAGGAACACGAGCACTTGCGAGGTTTCCGAGTAATCCAGTCGCCGCAGGGCGATTGCCTCGTCCTTGGTCAGGGCCATGCCGTCATGGTACGCGGGCGGGCGGCGCCGTCCAACGAGAGGCCGAGTCTGGCTAGGCGGTTGCGTTGTTCGCAAGTGGCGATTGGTAGGTACGTTGGGACGCACGCGCGGGCGACCTTCCCCGCAACGAGCGGGCGTTTTAAGCGAAACGGGCGGGTCGCATTTTTTTTTCCCGATTTT
>JBPOIK010000113.1:0-5501 GCA_052034525.1 Planctomycetota bacterium | reverse complement strand
GGCCTGGCGCGCCGCCCCCGTGGGGTCGGGGGGCAGCTGGCCGGGCGGCGCGGCGGCGGGCGGCTGGGCGTTGGCCCGCCCCCGACGGCAGCCGGTCTCAGCCGCGCGCAGCCGGCTGATGATTTCGTCGTCGGACACGCCGCCGGGGAACGGCCGGAACTTGCAGTACGCGAAGATGCACTCGACGGCCTCATCGTCGCTCAGGTCGTGCTCCACGCAGCGCTGGCAGGCAAGGCCCAGCCGCAGCCGGCCGCCGAACTGGTCGTTCAGCTTCAGCCGGAACAGCGCGCAGAGGCAGTCGGCGAAGCGCTGCTCCTCGGGCACCGTGACCGCTTCGATGGCCGTCAATTGCGTTCCTCCTGCCCCCGCTGCTCGCGCCAGCGGCTCAGCAGCCAGGCGGCGAGCGCTTCGCTGCGCTGTTCCCAGCGCTGGCGTGACTCGGGGGATTCTTCGGCGGGGACAATGTGCAGCGCGAACCCGCCGACGCGATCGGAGGGGTTTACGCCGACCGCGCGGATGCAACCACCTCGTGGCCGCCGCCGGCGTTCGGCGCTCGTGGCTGGCCGGATGGTGATGGTGCGGTCAGCGGGCACGCTCGGCCTCCGTGACCGCACCGGCGTCAGGCCGTCCGAGCGACTGCCGCCGCAGCGCATCACACACGGCCGGCTCCTCGAAGCGCATCCGCCCGCCGACCAGCAGATAGGGGATCAGGCCGCGCCGGGCCTGCTCACGCAGGAATCGCCGTGGCAACCCCAGTCGCGCCGCCAGTCTACTCAGCGTGATGAATCGCCGGTCCATGCCGCGAATATAAGGGTGGTTCTGCACGCGCTTTGCGGCGTGAGCGCACTTGACCGCACTTGCGCGCACAATGACCGCAAGATGACCGCAAACGACCGAGCCAATGCGCTTGACAGGGGTCTGCTACTTGCGGCCGAAATGGCGGGCAAGCTCGGCCCGCGACAGCAGGAGCTTGGAGTTCTTCGGTGCACCGGGCGGGCGGTAGTCGCGGAGTTCGCCGGCTTTGATCTTGCGGCGAATCGTGACTTCCGCGGTCTCGAACTCCGCAAGAGCGACGTCCATGGTGATCAAGTCGTCGGGAACCTGCTTGGCCTGCTGCTCGAACCACTTGGTCAGCGTTTCGGCAATCGCTGCCAGCGGACCCTTGTTGACCACCTCGACTTGCAGCGGGGCCGCCGGCTCGGTCGCGACCTTCACGATGCGGAGCTTCTCGGTTCGTCCGTGGCCGTGGACGATCCTGCCCATGAAGACCAGCGTGCGCCGATGCAGGAAATCCAGCACCGTGCGAGCCTTCCCCGCCTCGATGTCGGCCCGCGCCTGCTGGCCGTCCGTCGTCAGCCGTGCTTCCTCCGCACCGATCCGCTCACAATGAAACCTCGGCTGGTCCTGTGGGGCACCGGCCCGGCCCTTGAGGTACTCCCCGGCCCACGCCTGCCAGGCCGACTTCAGCACCGGTTCAAAGCCCTCGGCGAAGCCGCATTCGCCCGTGGCCGTCAGCGTCGCCTCAACGCACTCCGGCTGCCCGATCAGGCTCACGCGGATCGAGAACCGCCGCTCCACCATCCCGCCGGCGGTCAGCAGCTTGAGGGCTTCCTGCTCCGTGGCCGTCAGGCTATCAGGGTCCAGCAGCCCCCACTTCAGCGGCAGGGAGCGAAGCAGGGCGAGAACCGCCCGGTCCAGGGGATCACCGGCACCGCTCGCAGGAGCCAGGTCGCCGCCCTCGTTCGACCGCTGCTTCTCACTCATGGTTCAGTGTTCCTCGTTTCTCCGTCCGGCTCGATCTGTTCGGGGGGCGTACCGGTCGGCAGGTCGCCCCCTTCCGCGACCGCGGACAACACAAGGGTGCAGCCCTCAACATGCGAATTCGCGGTTGAAGGCCGCGTTCGTTATCTGCGTGCTGAATTCATCCAGAAGCGCCAGCACCTTGTGATGCAGTTCGGAATAGTCCTGCGCGCCAACCGGGAGGTATTTGCCATGGGCGATGCCGTTGCGCCAGTCCCGCAATCGCTCGATGACTGATTTCTCGTGTATCTGGAACGGCGAGTAATCCAAACCAAGCAGTACGACGATATCGCGGGTCAGCTCAGCGGACAGATTTGATTTCGTTTGGATCGCCTTTTCCCAAGTAATGGTGGCCCGTTCGCCTTGTTTCGTCCGAAAGAATTCGCTCACCCGGCACAGGATCGTCCCCCGTTGGGAGGCCGCGAACAGGCCAAGATCCTGCCGTGCCGCGATCGCCACGAAGTTCGGCTGCAACTGCTGGTACTGAAGGCCCTGTCTGGCGACGAATTCGATGTATGCAGTCCCCGCGCCCCGGACAAAGCCCTCCCAGTGCGCATAGAGTAGAGCCACTCCCGCGCGCCGCAGCAGCTCTTGCTGATGATCGCGAGCCTTGTCGTGCAGGAGCTTGATATTGGTAAGCTCCTTCTTGCGCCAGGCCAGCTCATCACACAGGCACTGGTAAAGCATGTCGGCAGTTCTGATCTTCATGGTCGGAACAGCGCCCTGCCAATCTCCAGCGTCTTTGGGATACGTGTCGAAGCTCGCACTCCTGAACCGGAGGACCGCAAGAACTCCTGATTCGACCAGATGGACTTTACCTTCTCAGGCAAGTCGATCTGGTCCATGCCCGCGACAGCGATGTTGTGGCCTATGCCAAGCGCGACGACCTCGAAGGAAGAAATGGAGAATCCGCGCGTGAACGCTCGTCTGCTGGCATCGTACTTGCGGAACGCGTTTTCGCCCATCGAGCGCGCAATCAAGGCAAAGGTCCGCGCGAAGGCGTCTTCCTCCTGAGCCCGCCACGTATCGAAGTTGTTGGCGAGCGCCATCATCTTGTCCGTGAGGAACTCACCCAAGTCGCCCATGCCGCGAACGTCCTCCAGCGAGATGCTGCGGAGGACGAAGAACCGGAGAACCAGCTCCAGATCGAATTGCTCGGCATAGGCTCGCTCAGACAGAGAGATACACTCTTCGAAGCTTGGTTCCGATGGCCGCTGCTTCAGCCAGTCAAAGAGATCGCGGTTTGCGGCGACAAGCATCGCGTTGCGGATTTCCTGGTCCGACAGCTCCGCGCCACCCGTGTTGAGCCTCTGGAAAAGCTCGAACTTCGCCATCTCGCCGCTTTCCCGCAGGATTATCTTGAAGTCCAGTTTGGCGCGTTTGATGAACAACTGCTGCGGCGGCGACAGGGAGGTGTTAGTGGTGTCTCCCTTCCACTTCATTCCTTCGAGGGCCGGCAAGTACTTGGTTCTGGTCAGGCACAGCGGCGGAACGGGCTGGCCGTCCTGGTCCTTGAGTATCCCCATGAGTTGAAATACCGTCGAAAGGCGCTGCAATCCGTCGATCACGTCCCACTTGCCGTCCTCCCGTTGCGCAACGAACATCGACGGAATCGGGATGCCGAGCAGAATCGACTCGATGAATCGGGACTTCTGCTCATCCGACCACCGGTAGAACCGCTGAAACTCGGGGTGAATATCAAGTTCGGCGTCCCGGTACATGCTCGCCACTTCGCCGATCGACACGGAAAGCTGGTCGGAGCGAATCTCCGCTCGTTTTGCGTCGATCTGTTCCTGCAACTGCTTTGGCTGTGACTTGGCCATGCGGTATCCTCGTCGCCGGGTGGGCGGCTACGCCTCCACCTCGTACACCTTCAGCACCTCGTCGCCGTAGTGGTTGATGACCTTGATCGCGATCTTGCCCGTTTCGGGCTTCTCGAACGGCCGGCTGACCGTCGAGTACAGCGCCGCCCACGCCGCTTCATCCACCTCGGCCCGCAGCGCCCGCCTCAGCTTGTCGTACGGCTCATCGGCCCCGGTGAAATAGGCGTGCCGCACGAAGAAGCTCTCGCCGTTGTAGTTGGTGTCGATGAACCAGCAGGCGATGTCGTCGGTGCTGGACGAGCGTATCTCGCCCGTCGTCGGGTCGTACACGTCCAAGCCCTTGATCTCGACGGTCAACTTGCCGCCAGCGGCCTTCTTCACGGCCACGTCCGGCTCCCCGAAGACCATGAACAGGTTGGCGCTGCCGGTCTTCTTCAGCAGGTCGCCCATCGCCAGGTCCGGGTTCATCCGGCACGGCAGGACCACCAGGTTGCCGTAGCGCTTGGCCTCTTCGCTGACGTGCGGGTCGAAGGCAAAGCCGCAAACGATCAGCACCTCGAAGCCCACGCCTTGTACCGCCTCCTTGGCCGCCTCCTTCACCAGTTCCGGCGCGACGGTCCCGTGCTCGGGGCCGATGCAGATGGCCGCACGCTTGCGCGTGCCGTCTTTCTCCACGTATTCGCCGCGGCCGTGAATCCACTGGCCGGCGTAGGGTTCCAGCGTCTCAAACTTCAGCCGCTCGCCTTTCTTGCCCGTCTGCACGCCGGCCGCGCGGAGGTTATCGAGGACCATGCGGCCGAAATCGTCGGGGCCGATGGTCTTGAGCGTCCGCGGTGGCGCGGCCCCGCGGGCGCCCCAGTCGCGCGGGCTTTCGGCCCGGTCGCGCTTCTCTTCCACGCTGATGGTCCGATGGGGCGAAAGGCTCTCGACGGTGAACGGCCCCGTCACGCGGACGCGCTTGGTGTCCTCGAACGGCTTGTCGTAGAGCACCTCGTACTCGGCCCGGCGGGCGATCGACGCGTCGATCTCCGCCTGCCGCCGGCGGCGCAGATCCCACCACTGCTTGAGCAGCTTGCCGGCCTCGTCGCTCGCCTTGCAGCCCAGCGCCTCCCAACCGTCCTTGTCATCGGGCACGCGGGGCACTTCCCATTCCGACCACTTCTTGCGGAAGGCTCGGTTCAGGTCCTTCAGCAGCGGGTCGAGCTGCTCGGCCCACCTGGCGTGAATGGCGTCGATCTCCTCGTTGTGCGCGACGGACCGGAGCGTGATGTGCGGCACGCGCTTGTAGAGAAAGCCCTTGCGGACGTCCTGCGTGCTGCCCGCGGCCGGGGCGTTGCGGCGAACATACGCCTTGATCTCATCGTCGCTGGTCAGCGCCGCGGCCTGGGGATAATCGTCAGCGAGGTAATAGTAGGGGAAGCGCCCGGCCATCAGGCGGGTGCGTGCCAGCGTCAGGGCGACGCGGCTGGTGTCGATGGTGATCTACCGCCGGCCCCACTGCTCGGCGACGTACGCCGTCGTCCCGCTCCCGCACGTCGGGTCCAGAACCAGATCGCCGGGGTCCGTGGTCATCAAGAGACACCGCTCGACGACTTTGAGAGAGGTCTCTACTACATAGCGCTTGTCCGAGGCTCCCCCAACATCGCCCCAGAGGTTGTGCAGCGGATATACCGGAAAGTCATCGAAGAACCGCACATACCGTAACGCCTTGTCCATGCCGAGCACCCGGCGGGCTTCAACGACCCGCCGCATTCCCTCCTCGTTGGTCTTCCATCGGGAACGGTCATATGGCCGGTACGTACATCCCTCACAGTCCACAGGAAACCAACACGCGGCCCCTTCGCCCTTCTCTCTGCCCATACTGGCTGACGTGAAGTT
>JBPOIK010000037.1:0-8771 GCA_052034525.1 Planctomycetota bacterium | reverse complement strand
TAGCTCAGCAGGTAGAGCAACGGCCTTTTAAGCCGTAGGTCTTGGGTTCGAGTCCCAACGCCCTCAGTGACAGAAGTGTGTCATTCCTGTCGCCGCCGATCTCCTTTGCTCCCCTCGCAATCGCTCTTCCCAGAGGGGCTTGCGGAACCATGTTCCCCGGCCCCCGCTTCGCATCATTTCCCCAGCGGAAAAAACGGTGATCGATGGCGCAAGCGGTCAGGCGCGGCCGCTCTCAATCCGGCTTCTGTTCAAGATACCCCCGGAGCTGCCGGCGTGCCGCCTCGGCCCGCTGATTGCGGGGGTTGAGCAGCACGGCCTTGTCGAGGCAGCGGAGGGCTTTGGAGAAATCCTGCTTTCGGGGGATGTTGGTGTAGAGATCGGCCAGGTGGCACAGAGCCTGGCTGAGCATTTCGACATCTCCCCCCCGGCGAGGGGGCACGGTCATCGCGTTCTGGAAGCACCATTCGGCCTCGTCGTACTCCTGGCGTGCCTTGCGCGCCAGCCCCAGGTAGTAATAGGCCGCCACGCTGTGCGTTCGACGATCGACCATCTTCTGTCCGATCTGTATGACCTGATCCATCCGCTCAAGCAGATACTCCGCCTCGATCCACTTCTCGTACGCCTGCCAGAGCTCTCGGCCCTGCGGATCCGCCTGATGGTAGGCCCGCGCGGATTCGGCGAACAGCACGCAAGCCTCGTTCATTTTCTGCCGGAAGGTTTTCTCGGCAGCGTCGCGGACCTCCGGATCGTCGCTGGCCAGCCACCTGCCCCTTGCGGCCGTTGCGTCACGGATGGCCTGGTTGCCCAGGTTGTAATGGGCCGGCCAGCAGTTCCGGTTGGCGTGCTTGTCCGCCCAGAACGCGTCGTCGCCCGCCCAGTCGTCAAAGCGGAGGCTTCGATCGCCGGTAATCGTTTTGTACCAGAAGCTCTCCACATCCTGCCAGTCATCGCAGCGGGCCCACGTGAGTCCGGCGAACGCCAGACAGGCCGCAGCAGCGACACCCGTGATCGCATGCCGGGCCGCGACGACGTCAAACCGCCGGCGCAGCGCTTCGAGCACCAGCGCGATCAGGACGAACAGCCCGATGCCCCCATGATAGAAGTAGTGGTCCGCCACGAACGCAAACTGGAAGTAATTGATGTTCTTGAATCCCAGCATGGGCGCCGTCGTCACCAGGTACAGCGCCGCGGCCCAGAACATGTACGGGGAAATCCGGCGGCGGAACAGCCAGACCAGCCAGCCTGCGGCCAGCAGGCCCAGCACCGGCAGCAGCCAGCGAATCCCATCCCAGGACGGGTGCCACAGGGGATAGATCGGCAGCAGCCCGACGGGGGCCACGGCCTTGACGATATAGAACCAGATGGCCGCCGCGGCCACCAGCGGGCGCTGCGCGTCCTCCAGCGGAATGATGCGGGCCCGATCCTCCACCTTCATGGTGATGCCCGCGGCAATCAGGGACTGGATCGCCAGAGGAACCGCCCGCAGCAGGCTCGCGCCGGACCACCGCCGATCGATCAGGCGGTCGGTCAGCACGACCATCACGGGGAACGTGACGCTGACCGTCTTGCTGAACAGGGCAGACTGGTGCAACAGCAGGCAGCCGACGTACCAGTACCAACCTCCCCGCCGGCGGAAGCGCAAGTAGCTCAGCAGGGCCAGCATGTAGAACATCATGGACAGGGTATTCTTCCGCTCCGCCGCCCAGGCGACCGAGGCCACGTTCACCGGCGTCAACGCGAACAACCCCGCCGCCACCGAAGCCACCCACGTGTTGAGCCCCAGACGTCGCAGCAGCGTGATCAGCAGGAACACGCAGATGCAATGAAAGAACACGCTGACCACGTGGAACCCCGCCGCCACACGCGGACGCATTTTCTCAAACGTGACGCCCCGGACGGATTGATCGGGAATCAGTGGATCGTCGAAGATCCGCTTGTAGATCTGGAATTCCGCCCAATAGATGCCGAAGACCAGCGGATAGTACTGGTGGCTGACCCGGTCCTCTTCGCGAGTGCCCCGGTACCGCGGGTCGGAGTATTTCAACACATCGAACAGCCCGCTCCGGATGCCGTCCGGCTGGATGATCTGCTGGTTCTGGTAAATGTAATGGTCGTCGTCCCAGCTGACGAACTCATTGTCGTACGAGGGCCAGTACGCCGCCACCGTGATCAGACAGATGAGAATGCCCGGACCCCATCGCTCCAGCCGGGTTGCTGGCCGAAACGGCTCGATGGCCGGGCGCGGAGACGGGCGGTCATTGCCGGGCCGTCCTGCCTGTCGGTCCCGGTTCCGCAGGCCGACCCCCTGATTCTCCGCACGGGTTCTCACGTCGTCCGCTCCAGCTCCGATCGCCGGTCACGAATCGTGCAGCCATAGGGCAATGTCCCTGGCGAAGTAGGTCAGCACGATGTCCGCGCCGGCCCGTTTGATGGCGGTCATGGTCTCCATCACGCACCGCTTCTCATCCAGCCATCCGTTCGCGGCGGCGGCCTTGATCATGGCGTATTCGCCGCTGACGTGATAGGCCGCCACCGGCAGGTCGAACCGGCTGCTGACCCGCTGAATGACGTCCAGGTAGTTGACCGCCGGCTTGACCATCACCATGTCCGCTCCCTCTTCCACGTCCAGGGCCACCTCCCGCAGCGCTTCGCCGGCGTTGGCCGGATCAATCTGATAGCCCGTGCGGTCGCCGAACCGCGGCGCGGACTCGGCTACGTCGCGGAACGGACCGTAGTAGGCGCTGGCGAACTTGGCCGCGTACGACAGAATGGCCACGTCCGTCCAGCCCTCGCTGTCCAGCGCCTCGCGGATCGTACGCACCTGGCCGTCCAGCATGCACGACGGAGCCACGATATCGGCCCCGGCCTTGGCATGGCTGACCACCTGTTTGCGAAGGTTCTGGAGGCTGGCGTCATTATCCAGCGTGAGCCGCCCGTACCGGTCGCTGCCGACGACCCCGCAGTGGCCGTGATCGGTGTACTCACAGAAACACACGTCTGTGATCAGCATGAGGTTCTGGCAGCGCTGGCGGACGGCCCGCAACGCCTGCTGGACGATGCCCTGGTCCGACCATGTCTCACTGCCCGTCGCGTCCTTGCGCTCCGGGATGCCGAACAGAAGGACGGCCGGAATACCCAGGGCCTCCAGCTCCACGCACGTTTCGACGATCCGGTCGACGGACATCTGGGCCACGCCCGGCATGGATGGAATGGGGTTATGCACCCCTGTCCGGCCCCGCACGAAAAGGGGTGCGATCAGGTCGCCCGTGGCCAGGCGGGTCTCGCGGATCATTCGCCGCAGCGACTCTGTGCGTCGCATCCGCCTCATTCGAACGTGTGGGAACCCCATGGCCTCCTCCCGGCGCTACCACCCGCGCAGCACAAGCACCAGAATCAGCAGAATCATCAGCACCACGACCGCCGAAACCAGCCGGCTCCGGCCGCCGCGCAGAGCCTGACCCGGCACGATCCACTGGCCGCACCACGGACACTTCTGCGCATCGTCGTACACCCAGCCGCCGCACTCGGGACACTGCACCTGGTCGGCTTCGGGGTCATCCGAATCCTCCCAGTCGGACAAATCTGGATCGTCGTCGCGGTAGTCCGTCATGGAATAGCGACCCGCCCGCTGCCCCAGCGCCGGCTTGGCACCCAAGAGAGGCAGTGTACCGGCCCGAACCCGGAAAACCAACGACGCCGGCCGGCGTTGGGGCCCGACGTCGCTTGGTTCCGCCCTACTTCACGATCTCCAGCAGCTTTTTGAACCGCTCCGTGCCGGACACATGACAGAGTTCAAAGAGGACGGATTCCGTCGTGGTCACGACCGCCCCGGCGTGCTGGGCCCGGGCCAGCCCCAGGTCCAGGTCCAGGTCGCGGCGCGAGCCGACGGCGTCCGCGCACAGGAACACGCCGCAGCCCATCGCCAGCAGGTCCAGCGCCGTCTGAAGCACGCAGACATGGGCCTCGATTCCGCACAGAAGGACCTGCGGCCGGTCCAGCTCCGTCAGCCGGGCCCGAATCGCATCGTCAACGCAGGCGCTGAAGGCGGCCTTCTCCATCGGCGTGACGCCGGCCGCTTCCAGCGGTCCGGCCACCAGGCTGTGCAAGGGACCCAGACCCTTGGTGTACTGAACCGTGGCCAGCATGGGCAGGCCGAAGAGGTGCGCTCCGCGGACAAGCCGCGCCGCTGCGGCCAGCATCTCTTCGGCGTCCTCGATATGCGGGATAAGCCTGGTCTGGAAATCCACAACCATCAGCATGGCGCGATCGACGTCGACTTTCCGATTGCTCAGCATGGTCTGTCCTTTGCTGCTATGGCGTGTCGGCGCCGGCACCCGAGCGCTCAGCCGGCGGACCCTTCGCCTCTTTCTGCCGGGCCTGATTCTCTTTTTCCAGAGCGTCGAACGCCGTTCGCAGCGTGTCGCCCCCCATATCCGCGCTCAACACGCGGTGTTGCCGGATGACCCGGATGATGCCGTCGGGCTCGTGTTTCAGGGCCGTTCGACACTGCAGATCGCGCAACAGCGCCTTCCACCAGGCGGCATCCCGGGTTTTCGTGCCGCGCACGACCCGGTTGAACAGCGGCAGCGCTTCTTCGTATTCCTGCAGTCCGTACAACGCTTCCGCCAGACCCAGAATGGCGCGCACCTCGCGAGGCCGTTTATCTTTGTAGCGGTCCGCGTCCACATCCAGGCAGTGCTGAAACAGACGGCGGGCGGTCTGCCACTCGCGGGCCTGCAGGTGAGCTTCGGCCAGTTGCCGCTCTACCGCGTAACGCGTCTCCGGCGGCAGGGGAGGGTCGGCCCGGTCGGTCCACTCCTGAATCTGCCGGGCCAGCAGCAGAGCCGATCGGGTTCTGGCCGCGGCCTCCTCCATCTGCCCGGCGGCCTCCAGCCGCTCGATCTCTTTGCGAATGGTCTCGAACAGGGCCTGCATGGTCGGTCCGGCATTAACCGGGTCCGCCTGCACGTACTGCGGAATCGTCCGCTGAGCCTCCTCCAGTTGGCCCAGCGCCTCGTGCGCAATGATCCGCACGCGAAACATCCGGCCAATCAGGTCGTTCTCTTTCGGGAACCGCTCTTCGAAGCGATCGAGCAGATCCAGGGCCGTCATGGCCTGGTTCACGCCGGGCAGAACGTAGACCTCGCCCGCATCCACCAGCGCGGCGGCAATCAGACGCTGCATCACGCGGCGTTGTTCCTCATCCGCGACTTCGGCCTGTCGGGCCTGCACCGCCGCGTTCAGCCGGTTCGAGGCCTCGACCATCGCCTTGATCGGCCAGACGGCGCCGACCAGCGACTCTCCGCGACCGGCCGCGTTTTTGAGCGACTGCGCGCGGCAGCGGACCGCGGCGGCCAGCCCGGCCAGATAGTGCTCATGCTCCCGGTCCACCCGTTCGTACTCGCGGGCCGCCTCGTCCAGCTCGCCGACCGTTTCCAGCGTCTGCGCCAGGAAGTACTGCCAGTATCTGGCCTGTTCACTGCCCGCGTACCGCGTGGTCAGCGTGCGCAGCGCGTCCAGATAGACGAGCCGCGTCTCGGAACGGGAGGTCAGCGTCAGGTTCCGGCACAGTTCCGCCCCCAGCCGCACGGCGTTCAGCGCGGCCATCTCCGCCCGGCCGAACCGCGGGTAGTCCTTGGCTACTTCGAGAAACCGCGCCATCGCCTCGCGATACTGGCCGCGTTCGTAATGAGCGGCGGCCAGATTGAACAGCACCTCCGCCCGATGAGGCTCCGGCAAATTGTTGTCCGGACCCAGCAGCAGATCGGCCAGTCGGATCGCCCGGTCCAGAACGGCCGTCCGCCGCTCGGCTCGCTCCGACGCAACCCCGGGCCCGGCCGGCGCGCTCGACGACGAGTCGGGCGACAAGTCGGCCGCCTGACGCAGCAGACCAGCCATCAGGGCACACTGTTCCAGCGGGGACAGGGCCAGCACGTCCTCATCCCGACGCAGATCCTGAAAAAGAGCGTCGTACACGGCGTCGCGATACGCGCTGTTCTCCTCCGCCAGTTCCTCGAGGGCCGAGGTCGACCTCCGCCGGTCCTGTTCGGACCGTTCCGGGCGTCCGTCGGCCGTTTCCTGTAACGCCCGCGCCTGCCACACACTGCGCTCCAACAGAGCCACCAGCAATCGCAGGCGGAAGTCGTGCGACGCCGTAGCCTCGATGTGACGGCGGAACGACTCGACACCGCCGATGGCTTCGTCAAACTGGCCGCTGTCCCGCAGTGCCCGGACCCGCTCCACCATCGCCAGCGTCGCCACCCATTGGAGGTTCTCCCGTTCGGCCGGATCGGGCAGGCCGTTCAGTGTGGCCAACGCGCTGTTCAGATAGCTCAGGGCCCCGACCGGATCGGCCAGCAGCCGGCAGGTCATGCCGGCCAGCAGCAGCGACTGAGCCTGCACGTGCGACGTATCGTGCGGGGTCTCCAACGCTCCGTTCGGCTGGCGAAGCTCCTCCAGCAGTTTCCGGAGTTCCGGCGTGCGGAGCGGATTGCCGGACGGGCGGGCCAGGGCCCGGTAGAAGGTCGCCCACCAGCGAATGTAATTCGACTGGGGCGGCATCTGCTCAATCCGATCGATGAATCCGTCCGCCTCCAGCCGGTCGTACTCGCGGGCGGTCAATTCGTTGATCCGGGCGGATTCCTTCTCGATGGCCTGGTTCAGGTAACCGATCTCCTCAATGGCCCGGCCGGTCAGTTGCAGAACGCGTTCGTGGTCTTCGGGCCGGTCCAGACCGTAGAGAATGCGAAGGTAATGGGGTTCGGCCCGGCGGTAGACCAAAGAGCGGATGAACTCCAGACGCCATTCCAGAACCCGCCAATCGTGCGGCCATTGGCGGATGAGGTGAAGCAGGATCTCGTCGGCGGCCTTCAGCGCCAGAACCCGCTCCTCTTCCGAACGAGTCTGGTCGTCGGCCTGGGCCAGCTTCAGCTCGCGTTGCAGCAGCAGACCCTCCACCGAGTTGGAGGATTCCTGCGCTCCCAGGTGGAACTCCAGCAGGTCCGTCAGCCCGCGATCTTTGAGCCCCCGTCGAAACACGTCGTCACCGAATCGCCGGGACTCCGGGCCCTGCCCCGCCGCGGGGACCGACAGCAGGCACGCAACCAGGCACGCCGCGGCGGCACACCGGAATGGCTTCCGCACCGGTCGCACGCGTCGTACGAACCCGGTCGCCTGGCCGCGAGGGTTCATCTATCGGCCCTCCGCGCCAAACGCGATGTTGCGGCACCGGGCCCGGACGGCCGCGTTCCAGCACTCGACGACCAGCTCCCACGGGGCGTCCGGGGAGACCACAATGATAACGGGCGTGTCTTCGTCAAACCCTTCGTTCCGCCGGATGTCGACCAGAAATCCGCTCAACTCGCTGAAGGAGGCCGGCTGCGCGGCGAAGTCATCGATTCGAAGGGCGAAATCCGAGGCGGCCGGACCCGTGCTCTCCAGTCGAACCACGATCGGCGTGATCGGCAGCGCCACGACAGGTCGCCCACGGTCGCGCGGAAGGTTCGCACCCAGCACGCCTTCCGCCCGTTGAAACGTCGTGGTCAGCAGAAAGAAGATCAACAGCAGAAACGTGACGTCGATCATCGGGGCGAGGTTCAGGGACATGTGGGGCTCGGAACCCCGCCGCGAGGGGCGCATCGCGCGGCGCCGAGCACGGCCCGACACCGCCACGAGCAGGGATCGATCCGAATCGGACTGCCCCACGTCTTATTCTCCCTCGCCCACCAGCGCCACCAGGCGCAACTGTTCGATCTCATTCTCGCGGACCACCTCCAGCGCCGCCCGCACCTCCGCAAACGGCAGCCGGCGATCTGCCCGCAGCACCACAATCAGCTCGCGATCTTCCGCCCGGGCGGCGGCCTGGGCTCGCGCCAGCCGGTTCGAAATCTGCTCCAGCGATTCCGGCGGGTTCGGCCCGACGCGGTACAGCACCCGCGGCCCCGCGGGCGTCTCCCGGGCCTGGCAGTTGATGATCACGCGATCGCGAAGCTTCACCTGCCGGGCCTGGCTGTGCTGCGGCTGCGGAAGCTCCATGGGCACGTGTTCCGCCGACGCGAACTTGCTGACCACCATGAAAAAAATGATCAGCAGAAACACCACGTCGATCATCGGCGTCATGTTGAAGCCAACGGGACGACGCCGCCGGGATGTCACGCGATTGGCGATCACTCCGTTTTCCTTCAGCCAGCCGCTTGCCGACCGGACGCGCCGGCGGGCTCCACATGATTCGGACGCAGACAGGCCAGCAGGCGTTCACAGATCAAAGCGCACTCGGCCGAAAGCAGCTCGATCCGGTTGCGGAACAGCGCGAAGACGCTCAGGGCGGGAATCGCGATCAGCAGACCCCAGAACGTCGTGACCAGGGCGATCGAAATGTCGTCCGCCATGCGAGCCGGCTCCGGGATGCCGCCGGCCGCGCTGATGGTGGCGAACACGCGGATGAGCCCGTAAACTGTCCCGAACAGCCCGATCATCGGGCTGACGCTGCCGATGACGTTGAGGTACTCGATCTTGCGGTAGAGGCGGGCCGCTCGCTCGTCGATCGCCTCCTCGATGGCCCGTTCCATGGCGGCGAAGCCGTACGTGGCCTCGTTCATGGCCGAATGCACGACGTAGCCCAGCATGCTCGGATCGCCCGCGGCCGCCTGGACCGCGTCGACGTAACGCCGGGCTTTCAGGGGCTCCTGCAGCGCCTGAATGCTCTGCGCGGGGATCAGCGTGCTCCGGCGAATGGAAAAGCTGTGTTCGATCACCAGGGCCAGCATGGCCAC
>JBPOIK010000031.1:0-21120 GCA_052034525.1 Planctomycetota bacterium | reverse complement strand
AAAATCGGGAAAAAAACATGCGACCCGCCTGTTTCGCTTAAAACGCCCGCTCGTTGCGGGGAAGGTCGCCCGCGCGTGCGTCCCAACGTACCTACCAATCGCCACTTGCGAACAACGCAACCGCCTAGCACGAAGGAGCCTTGAACTTCGCAACTCGCGCGTCTATCGTGGGTTGCGGCGCCGGGCCGGCCTGCCCCCCCCGGTGGAAGGCGCGTTGGCGACCCTGCGCGTGAGAGGATCCGAATTGACCACGCCTGAGCTTTCCGTCTCCCCTCGCACGGAGCAACCCGCCTTGACCACGGGCAGCGGTGATCCGTTTCGGCTTGTGGAGTATGTGGACGTCGGCCTGTTGCAGGAGTTGCAGGACAGCTTCGCGTCCCTGGGCCGTCTGTCGATCCAGGTCTGCGACGTTGATGGCGCGCTGATCACAACTCCCTCCTGCGCCGCCCCGGGATGCACCCTGCGCGAAGCGGAGCAGAACGAATGCACCGGCTGTGCCCGCCGGGCGGTGGCCCTCTCCGCTCAGGTGGCTCGGACCGGCGAGCCGGCGTTTGCATCGGAAGGAGGCACGCGTTTCTACGCCGCGCCCATCCGCGCGTTAGGATCCCGGCTGGGCACCGTGGTAGCGGGAAACGCGCCGGAGGAAACCGTTCCGGAGGCAGAGCTTCGGGCCGTCGCCGAGCGATACGCTCTGGAGCTTGACACACTGCGTGACGCGGTCCGGCGCGGTCTGGAGGACCGGCTGGAATCGACGGCCCGTTTGCCCTCGGTTCTGGCCCGGGTGATTGAGACGCTGTGCGAGCAGCGTTTCGAGGTTCGCCGCCGTCTGGAAGAGTTGAGCACCATCTGCGACGTCACGCAGATGCTCTCGGGAGACGCCCGCCTCAAGGACGCGATGGCCTCGGCCGCCGCCCGGGTGACGGAGGTGATGCGCGTCAAGGCGGCGACCATCCGACTGGCAAATCGGGAACGAACGGAGCTGGTTCTCTATGCGTCGCACAACCTGTCGCGCGAATATCTGGACAAGGGCGTGGTGACGCTCGAGGAGAATCCGATCAACCAGGCCGTTTTTCGTGGAGAGACGGTATACGTCGAAGACGCCACAACGGACCCGCGCTTCCGGTATCCGGAGGCGGCGCGGCGTGAGGGGCTGGTGAGCAGCCTGTGCGTGCCGATGTCGTATCGAGGCGAGGTGGTGGGCGTGCTGCGGATCTACAGCGGTCGACTACAGCGCTTCTCCAGCCTGGAGACCGCGTTGTTGCGCGCGATCGGCGCGCAGATCGCGGCGGCGGTGACGCACTCGCGACTCTATGAACAGCGGCTGGCCAATGAGCGATACGCCCGGCAGCTCACGTATGCCGCCGAGATTCAGCGGCGGATGATCTCTCCGCTGCCGCGGCATTCGCGGATATCCTTCGGGGCCGTCTACGATCCGCGTCTGGAGGTGGGCGGCGACTTCTACGATTTCATCGAGCTGCCCTACGGCACCCTGGGCGTCTGCATCGCGGACGTGGTGGGCAAGGGGATTCCGGCGGCCCTGCTGATGGCGTCCGTCCGGACGGGCCTGCGGGCCCACGCACACGACACGTATCATATCAAAGACATCATGGAGAAGGTCAACCGCGGCCTGTGCCGGGACACGCTGATCAGCGAGTTTGTCACGCTGTTCTACGGCGTGTTTGCGCCCGACGGCTCACAACTGACCTATTGCAACGCCGGGCACGAGCCGCCGCTGCTGTTGCGAGGAGACCAGACCGTCCGGTTGCGCAGCGGAGGCATGGTCCTGGGGATCGATCCCACCGAGACGTACCGGACGGACATCGTACACCTGGAAAGCGCGGACATCATCGTAATGGTGACGGACGGTGTTCTGGACGCAATGAATTTCGATGAAGAGCCGTTCGGGCGCGAGCGGCTGATCGAATCGGCGCGCCGGCACCGGAATCTGGACGCCCCGGCCATGGCCAATCAGCTTCTGTGGGACGTGCGTCGTTTCGTCGGCCTGGCCAACAAGACGGACGATCTGACCCTGGTAGTGGCGAAGGTGAGTTGACGCCGCCGGGCGGCGTTCGGGCGACGGAACGAGCAGGCCGAACCGCCCCTCGCTCTCGGGGCAGAACGGCGCCGGAACCAGGCGCAGCCCGAATCCTCGAAACGCGGTCCGCACCCCCGCCAGATCCGACCCGATTCCCGATCCACGAACGCCGGACGGACGGCAAGCGGATGACGCCGAGGCCGGGGTCGAGCGACGGGCCCGATCAGGAAAGGGGGGGCGGGGTGTCGCGCGCCGGTGAGGCCGGGGGCTGGCCGCCGGATTCCATATCCACAACGATTTCGCTGACCCGTGTATCCCGCACGCGTATGCCGGCGGGACGGGCCTGTTCGGCTGGAAAGAGCACCGTGAATTTGGAGCCTCGCCCCAACTGAGAGTGTACGCGAAGTCGGCCGCCCGCCTGTTCGACCACCTCCCGGACGATGGACAGACCCAGGCCCGTGCCCGGGATCCGTGCGGCCAGGGCCGAATTGCCTCGCCGAAACGCGTCGAACACGGATCCGGCGCTCCCGGGGCCTTCCTTGCCGATCAGCGCTTCCTTGTCGATTCCAATGCCTGTGTCGGCCACGGTCACCGCCACGTAATCGGCGGGGTTTTCGGCCGCAGTGCGCGGAGCCGGCGTCTCCCGCCGCACCGATATCGTGACGGTGCCCGGCGCAGGCGTGTACTTGATCGCGTTCTCCAGAAGGTTGGTCACACAGTCGGTCAGGTCCTGACGATTCACGTACGCCCGCAGATCTTGGTTCTCCAGAATCAGGCGGCGCATGGTCAGCCCCTTCTCCACGGCCGTCAGCAGGTGGCGGCTGTATACCTCGTCCGCCACTTCGCCCACGTTCACAGGCGCGTCGTGATGCCGTTGCGGGTCCGATTCCTGAACGCGGGCCAGGGTCAGCATCTCGGTCACCTGGGCGATGCCCAGACGGCAGCGCTCCACGATTCGGTCACACATGCTCCGCATCGAGTCCGCCGGAACGACTCCGTCGCGGATCAGGTTCGTGAGGGTTTGGATTCCGGCCAGGGGGCTTTTGAGTTGGTGGGCGGCCGTCTGCATGAATCGGGACCGTCGCTGGTTCAGATCTGCGATCGCCAGTCTGCTGGTCTCCAGGGCATCCATGGCCTGATGCAGTCGGCGTTCCCCTTCATCCAGCCGCGCCGCAATCTGGAGCATGAAGAACAACGTTCCGGCGACGCCGGCCGCCAATACGCCAATGGAGGCGGCGACATACGCCCCGTGCCGATGGAGGTCCGTTTCCGCCATGCTGCTCAAGAACGGGTAGTGCGGTTGAATCCAGCCCGACCACTCCGCGACGGCAAGAAGCGCAAACAGCAGAATCGCCCAGGCTCCCTGAAGGACGGCATGCCACCAGCGCAGCAGAAGTGATCCGATGGCCATGTGAAACAGGTAGAAAATGGCCATCGGGTTCTCCACGCCTCCGGTGTACCGCAGAATCAGCGTGAGAACCAGCAGATCCACCCCGACCTGGGCGTTGGCGAAGCGCATGGCGCCGCGAGCCGAATCGGGGTCGATCTGTTCATGGAGATGAAACCGTCGAACGAGAAAGTAGGAATAGGTCGTCCAGAGGCAGTTCACACCGGCCAGGGCGACGATCACCAATGGCAACCCCAGGGGACGGCTCACCTCCGGAAAGAGCACGTGCTCGATCGCCAGGACGGCAAAGGCGAGGATGACGATTGCCCAGCGTGCCTGGATGAACCAGCGCAGGCGCACCAGGGACACCAGCGCCCCGGTTCGGTAGGGCTCTCGCGTCCGTTCGTTCAGCAGCATTGCAATCGGACCATCCGTACGTGTCGAGTTCACGGAGCGCACTCCTCCGCGGCCATTGGGGTCGCCACGGAGCGCTGGGGCCCACACCAGCACTGCCAACGCCGATCCGCCTCGGCGGTGCATCGCGGGCAGCACGGACGCGCACAACCCGCGTGAGATCGGGATCCGATGGCGCGCGTCGAGGCACGATTAGAGCATACGACCGGCAATCCGACAACCGCCCGCGCCGCCGCGTCCAGAGATACGGGGGGATGCTCACAAACCCACTGAAGACGAAAACACACGGAATCGGGTACCCCGACCCTCCGATGTGTGGTAGAATTACAAATGCCATGTCGCCCCAGGAAACACAAAGCCGACGCCCCCCAAGACGCCCTCTTTCCACGCGTGAGCTGGACACCATCCTCGACTTTCTGAGCGATGGTCTGCTCACGGTGGATCGGGAGTTCCTGATCACGAGTTTCAACCGGGCAGCGGAACGGTTGACCGGTTTCAGCGCGGATGAGGCCATCGGGCGCCGATGCGACACGATCCTGCGCAGCAGCAACTGTCAGTCCGGCTGTCCTCTGAGCGAAACCATGCAGACGGGCGAACCGGTCATCGGGCAGGAAGTCACGATCCGGAATCGTCACGGCCAGGATCGGACGGTCTGCGTTTCCGCATGCGTACTTCACAACGACGCGGGCGAAATCGTGGGGGGCATCGAGACGCTTCGGGATCTGACCGCGTTAGAAGGCTTGCGCCGGGAGATCCGCGGCCGGCACACCCTGGCGGACATCATCAGCAAGAACCACCGCATGCAGCGCGTTTTTTCGCTGATTCCGGACGTTGCCGCCAGCCATGCGGCCGTTCTGATCCAGGGAGAAACGGGAACGGGAAAGGAGTTGCTGGCCCGCGCCATCCACACGGCCAGTCCGCGCTGTGCCGGCCCGTTCATCGAGGTCAACTGCGGCGCGCTGCCCGATACACTCCTGGAGTCGGAGCTCTTCGGACACGTCGCCGGCGCCTTCACCGATGCCCGTACGGATCGCCCGGGGCGCTTCGAACTGGCGGATGGCGGCACGCTGTTCCTCGACGAGATCGGCGACATGTCGCCGGCGATGCAGGTGAAGCTACTCAGGGTTCTCCAGGACGGAACGTTCGTCCCGGTCGGCTCCGGTGAAACCCGCCACAGCAATGCCCGCGTCATTGCGGCCACGAATAACGACATCAAATCCCTGGTGGCGGAGAACCGCTTCCGTGAGGACCTGTACTACCGGGTGAATACCGTCTGCATCCACGTGCCGCCGCTGCGTGAACGCCGCGAGGACATTCCACTGCTCGTGGAACATTTTATGGACCGTTTCAACGTCCGGACGGGCAAAATGGTCCGTCGCGTCTCGGGCGACGCAATGCAGGCCCTGCTGGCGTATGCCTGGCCCGGCAACGTGCGCGAGCTTGAACATGCGATCGAACACGTCTTTGTTCTGGTGAAGGGGGACACCATCCGAATCGAGCACCTGCCCGAGGAGGTGATCCAGGGCGCCGTCGTCCGCCGCGGACTGGGCGGCCCCCCCAGCGCTCGCTCGATCCTGGAGGAGTCTGAGCGGCGAGCCATCGAAATGGTCCTGGAGCGCCTGGCGTGGAACAAAGTGGCTGCCAGTCGTGAACTGGGGGTGAGCCGAACAACCCTTTGGCGCAAGATGCGTAAGCTTGGTATCTCAAGCTAGAGGTGGCAGAAACGCAACTGCGTGTTTCGACTTGTGCATTGATATAACTCAGTTTCTATTAAAAGGCTAGTACTGTTCTAGCTAGCTTAGTTACAAAACAGTAACTTATTGAGCAACCCTTCGCCAAATCGGTCAATCTCGTTATATCATACAAATCAAGAGGTTACGGTTGTGGTGAATTTTTGTGGCACGCATCTTGCCGTTTGACCGATAAATAAATTGAGGGAAGTGGGCTGCTCGGACGCCTCATTTGCGGAGCAGCCAGCGCATCGATTTCAGCACAAAAGGGACACGGCATCGGGCGGAGCTTTCTGCAAAGGCGCGGCGGAGACAGTGGGCAATGTGCGGGTGCATCCCAGACGCCGCACGCTCAGTAGGGGAGTATGGAGGATCCCCCAGAAGCTCGGCGGCCGGGAGTGCAACTCGGAACACACATTAGGTCTGTGAAGTCGGAGGGGAAGGAAGCGAAGAAGGAACGCCCGCTCGCGAGCCGGCAAAGGTTGTCGGCGTCGTAGCGGAGGGTAGGAGACCGGCACATGCGCTTTGCAATCCCCTGCGAAGGACGGAATGTGGCAAGAGGATTCGAGAAGGCTTCTCATTTCGCGTTTCTGGACGCCAACCCAGCAAACGGGCACGTACTCAGAGAAGAGATCGTGCATGCTCCGGTGTGTTGTGGCCCCGCACTTTCCCAATGGCTCGCGGACTATGGAACGGACGTCCTGTTGACCCCGGATACGACCGGTTTGAGTCCGGACCGGCTCACGTCGCGGGGCATCGGCGTGGTGGTGGGGGGCCGCGGACACGACGTGAGGGGAGTGGTGGAGAGTTTTCTGGCCGACACGCTGCCCGTGGAAGCAGATCTCTGTGCCGCGGATGGCTGAGGGACCGCCGGGAAAAACGGTCTCGACAACCACGGTGCCCGCAAGCAGGCGCGGAGGGGGGGAGCCCGGCACGACCGCACGATGGACCGGACGTGCCCGGCTTTTGCGCTTCCCAGGCCTGGAAAGTGAGTGTGGTCCCCCGGACACAGTGCAGGGGTTCACGCCTCCGCCAGCGCGTTGACGTTGAGTTGTGCCCCAGTGGAGGCTATAAGGGCGGAGCGCCGCCAGGCAGGGCGTTGGCGGGTTGTCCGTCTTGTTCGGCTGCGCACAATGCCCTGTAGGGCAAGGAGTTCCAAGCAATGGCGCGGAGAATCGCGATCTTCTGGCCGGGAGACTACCGTTCAAAGCCAAACGAGCAGGCCCTGCCCGCCATCCGATCCGCCACGGCTCAGCTCGAGGCCGCGCTGGGGCGGCTGGGCCGGGCCTCTTACCGGGTCGAGGGATACCTGACGCGGCCGCACGAGGCAATCGAAAGGCTTGGGCCCATCGACGATCCGATGATCGGAGTCTATGTCCATTGGGTCTACGGTCCCCACACGACAGACGGCGTGGTTGGCAAAGAGAACCCCGTCCTGCTGGCCAGCAATTTTTCCGGACAATGGCCGGGCCTGGTGGGGCTCTTGAACACAGGCGCATGCCTGGAGAGCGTCGGGCGAAGATGCTCGCGGGTTTGGACGGACGCGGAAGACTGGACCCAGGACGATACGTTCATGGCGCGTCTGGACGAGTGGTGCGCAACCGGACGGATCCGATATGCGGAGGACGAGCTTTCGTATTCCGCGTCCGTTTCCCCTGCCGCGGTCAGCCTGGCTTCGGAAGTGGCGGGGGGGATCCGCGATCGGCGTGCTCTCGTGCTCATGCTGGGCGACACCTCGATGGGCATGATCAACGGGTACTTCGGTCCGCGGCTGCTGAACCCCATCGGCTTCACCGAGCACAAGGTGGACCAGGCGTGGATCATCGCACGTGGTCGGGACATCCCGCAGAGGCGGATTGACGATGCGTTCGCCTTCGTAAAGGACCGGGGCGTCACCTTCCACTACCGGCAGGGGGGGGCGGAAGATTTTGATGAGAACGCGACGAAGGAGCAGCTTCGCGACTACCTGACTGTGCTGGACCTGGCGGGGGAGTTCCGGGCGGACTGCATTGGATGGCAATACCAGCTTGGCCTGCAGCCGCTCCGGCCGCCGAGCGATTTCGCGGAGGGATTGTTCAACTCCACGTGCCGGCCGGAAGGCGACGGCGACACGATCGTGGACAGCACGGAAGGGGACCAGGGCAACGTGGTGCCCATGGAGCTGATGAAACGGCTGCTAAAAGCCAAGGGCCTGCACCAGGGCGTCATGTTCCACGACGTGCGTTGGGGGGGCGAGCACGAGGGCCGGTTCCTGTGGGTGCTGCTGAACTCCGGGAGCTGCAGTGCGTATGCGTTCAACCATGATGCGAACACGCTCAAGGGCGTACACAGCTACCGCCAGCCGGCGGGTTATTTCCCCGTTCCAGGCGGAACTTTCACGGGCGAAAGCCTTCCCGGCGCGATCACCTGGGCGCGGGCGTGGATCCGCAATACGGCCAGTCCGGGCGCGGCTCGGACGACCCCGGAGTTGTGGATGGACATTGGCCGGGGCGAGGTCGTGAAGCTTCCCGAGCCCAAGCGCGACGCCTGGTGGGGAGGGACGACGCGGGAATGGCCGTTCATGGCTGCGTACCTGGGCATCACGCGCGATACGCTGATGGCTCACTACATGAGCAACCATATTGCCGTAGCGTACGGGGACATATTTGAGGAGATGGTGTCGCTGTCGCAGATGCTGGGCTTCAAGGTCCGGGTGCTGGGCAGAACCGGGATGGTTTGAGCAAGCCCCCGCTCTCCGTGGACGCTGCACGTGGGCGCGGGCGGGCGAGGATGGGACGGAACGGCCACATCGCGGGCACAAAAAAACCACCCATCGTACCGGTGATGCCGACACGACGGGTGGCTGCGTTTCAAGAAACAGGTTGTCGTCGGACGCCCGGGTCTCCCCGGGCGCCGGTCGTTGGGATCAACGACCTGAGTATGCGCTGACCTCGTAGCGGTCCGCGAAAGGCGGACCGTTCCAGGTAATCCCCTAGAAAGGAGGTGATCCAGCCGCAGGTTCCCCTACGGCTACCTTGTTACGACTTAGTCCCAGTCACCGAGCTCACGGTCGGCCGCCGCCTCCGTTAGGTTAGCTAAGCGGACTTCGCGTGCTCCCAGCTTCCATGACTTGACGGGCGGTGTGTACAAGGCTCAGGAACACATTCACCGCGTCATGGCTGATACGCGATTACTAGCGATTCCAACTTCATGGAGTCGAGTTGCAGACTCCAATCCGAACTGGGGGCGCTTTTATGCGATTTGCTCCACCTCGCGGTCTCGCTTCGCTTTGTAGCGCCCATTGTAGCACGTGTGACACCCTGGACATAAAGGCCATGAGGACTTGACGTCGTCCCCACCTTCCTCCGGCTTAACGCCGGCAGTCTCGCTAGAGTCCCCGGCCGAACCGCTGGTAACTAGCGACAGGGGTTTCGCTCGTTAAGGGACTTAACCCGACACTTCACAGCACGAGCTGACGACAGCCATGCAGCACCTGTGCACGTTTCACCCGAAGGCAGCCTACTCCCCTTTCGGGAAGAGCATCCGTGCATGTCAAGCCCAGGTAAGGTTCTTCGCGTTGCTTCGAATTAATCCACATGCTCCACCGCTTGTGTGAGCCCCCGTCAATTCCTTTGAGTTTTAGCCTTGCGGCCGTACTCCCCAGGCGGCGCACTTAGCACTTTTGCTTCGGCACGATCGGCGTCAGAACCTCTCGTACCTAGTGCGCATCGTTTACAGCGTAGACTACCAGGGTATCTAATCCTGTTTGCTCCCTACGCTTTCGCGTCTCAGCGTCAGAACAGGCCCAGCGAGCCGCTTTCGCCACCGGCGTTCCCATGAATATCTACGCATTTCACCGCTCCACCCATGGTTCCGCTCGCCTCTACCTGCCTCAAGAACGATGGTTCGCCCAGCCATTCCCCGGTTGAGCCGGGGGCTTTCACAAGACGCCTACCGTTCCGCCTACACGCGCTTTAAGCCCAGTAATTCCGAACAACGTTTGCCTCCTCCGTATTACCGCGGCTGCTGGCACGGAGTTAGCCGAGGCTTCCTTTGGGGCTGATCAAAATTTCTGACCCCTGACAGCAGTTTACGACGCGAAGCGCCTTCATCCTGCACGCGGCGTCGCTCCGTCAGGCTTTCGCCCATTGCGGAATATTCGTTGCTGCAGCCACCCGTAGGTGTCCGGACAGTGTCTCAGTTCCGATGTGCCGGGTCGTGCTCTCACACCCGGTACCCGTCGTAGCCTTGGTGGGCCGTTACCCCGCCAACAAGCTGATAGGCCATGGGCCGATCCCAGACCGCCGGAGCTTTGCCCGCAGAGCCATGCGACTCCGCCGGGTCATCTGGTATTACCGGCACTTTCGCAAAGGGACCGAAGTCCCGCCGCTATCCCAGAGTCCAGGGTACGTTACCCATGTATTACTCACCCGTCCGCCACTAACCTGAATCTTGATTGCTCTCAACTCAGGCCCGTTCGACTTGCATGCCTTAGCCACGCCGCCAACGTTCGTTCTGAGCCAGGATCAAACTCTTCGGTTGATTATCGGCTTCCTCACCTTCGACGAGGCGAAGGCGCGAAATTCGATAGACGAAGGCCTACATCCATAGCGCTCGTAAGGATGCAGGCGCGGCCCGAACCCGATGGGTCCAGACCCGCACACCAATTCGCCGGCGTACTCGGTGCTGTGCCTCCGAGGCCGCACGGCATTCACCCCCGCCCGGTTGAGCGCCCGGACGGGCAGTGTCACATCCTCACGACGAACAACCTGTTCACTTGTCAAAGAGCCGCTTTCGGCAACCGGCCGAAGAGCCCTACACTTGTACCGCAACAAACGCGGGTGTCAATATCCAAATCCGCGATTTTGCGAGTTCCGCCGGGCTCAGGCGAAAGAAAAAGTCGACGATTCGCCGGTCTGCCAGCTCGCGGCCGAAAACATAATCCGGCCCGATCCGCCGTTGCTCGCACGGCGGCCGCATGGCAGCCGATTGTCACGTCGACCTCTGCGCGGGCCCACCAGCGGGCCCAACAGGTTCTATTTATAGCACGGTTTGAGCCGCTGTCAAGCTGGTCCTCAAAAAAAATAACGGCCGATGGACATCCAAAAAAAGAAATTGCGCTAACCAATGCCAAATACGCTACTTATATCGATTCCGGATACCGCGATACCGCGGCACGCAACACCAGGCACCGAGCCGCAGACTGGGTGTACCCGTGGTCTGCGGCGAGCTGGAGCTGGCGCCGGACGGGTGTGGCGGGGCGCTGAAGCAGGCAGATCAGCGCTTCTTGCGGGCCAATACCGCTTCATAGATGCGGTACCGGGAATTCTCGGCCACGATCCGCCACTCGCCGAATACGGCCTCAAATAGGCCCGGATAGCGCAGAAAGCGGTTCGCCACGATCCGCACGAGCCCTCCCGGGCGAAGACGCGAGGCGGCCTCGTGGAAAAGAGACTCAGCCAGTCGCATGTCGGTCTGGACGCCTCGGTGGAAGGGAGGATTCGACACGATAAGGCCATAACCCCCTTGAACGTCGGAGAGCACGTCCGAGGCCCACACGCGAACGGGAAGGCTGTTGGTTTCCACGGTGCGTTGCGCGGCTGCCAGAGCCAGGGCATCGGAATCCACCATATCCACGCGCGTGCCCGGCCAGCGCCGAGCCAGAAACGCTCCGATCACCCCGCATCCGCATCCGAAGTCGAGCACAGGACCCGGCAGGGGCCGATCGAGAGTCTGAAGAAGCACGTGGGTGCCCTCGTCCAGTCGCGCGTGGCTGAAAACGCCGGGATAGGACCACGCGCGCAGAACGACGTCGGCCGTCTCGATGGTGAAGTCGACGCCGAACTCCCTCAGATCCGTGGGGAGCGTCCGCTCATCCGCTCTCTTCAGACGGTTCCGCGCGCCCAGAAGTACGCAATGCCGGGCGGCGTCCAGCAACTCCGCATGTCCGAATGCGTCTTCCAATTCCTGCCTCGCGGACCGAATCCCCCCGCGTTTGGAGCCCACGAGCAGAATCCGCCCATCCGGCTTCGTCGCGGCCGCTGCCGAGGCCAGTACAAGCCGCAAACGTTCCCGCCCCTTGGGGAGGTATACGATGGCAAGGTCGTGCGCGCCCGTTTTCCGGTGATACCAGGCATCGAAGACGACTGTCCAGCGTCCGGCAGCCTGGTGGCGGAGGTCCGGTCGGGAGGGCGGGGGAACTCCGGCCAGGCGGCAGCCGTGGCGAAAATCGGAGTAATCCGACTGCCAGAGCAGGATCTCAGCGGCGGGTTGGTCGGCCAGCAGCAGCGGGGCGATCTGCCCGCCGGGCGCGTCAACGACCAGGATGTCCGGACCATGCAGGGCGCTGATGTTGCGGAGAAGCAGTTCGGTAGTGGGCTGGAGGTTCATGAGCCGGACGGCCTCCCACAGGCTTCGTGCATTGCAGTGCGTGCTTGCTCCGCGCCGATGATCGTGTCCGTTGGATAAATCACGAGGCGTCTGCTGCTTCCGATGCGATGCGTTCCACTCCGCACGGACTGCCAATCCGAAGAATCGTTCGACCGCACGGCATTTCCCTGGGCCGGCCCAGCATGACATGGCCCACCGGGAAATCCAGCCCGCAGACGTGCCGCAGACGTCAAACCGGACCTGACGAGTGCGACAGCCGGACGAAACGGTATCGGCTGCTTGCAGAGATATGGCGTTCTCCCAGAATCCGTGGTATATGACGGAATTAACCGCAAATGTTGTGGAAAACAGTGTGCCGGTGTGCTGTTTCAGGCAGAGGCACGCAGAAGTAGGGGAGGGAACCGAGGAGTGTGGTGTTGATCATGGGGCGGATATCGGCGGTGCGCTGCGTGGGCGATGGGCGGACTGATGGTATGGCTGTGGCTTGCCGCCGCGTTCCGGGAGCGCCAAACCGCACAGGCCGTGCGAGCGACTGAGGCGGGGTTGGCGCTTCTGTTCAATGCAACGATACTGACGAGACGGACGTCCGGTGCCGGATCTGTGTCAGGCGAGGAGCTGTCTGCGCTGGGCGGCAGTGCGCGTCCGACCGCGAGGATGGAAGTATGGGATCGGTATGCTGCGAGCATTGCACGGGCGCGTGCTGTAAGTACCTGGCGCTGCCATTGGACAAACCGAAGACGGCTCGAGATTTCGACGACATTCGCTGGTATCTGATGCACGAGGGTATCACCGTCTTCGTGGAAGAGGGCGACTGGTACATTCAGTTTCCCACAACGTGCCGACACCTGCGCCCGGACAACCTTTGCGGCACGTACGAAACCCGACCGAAAATCTGCCGGGCATACAAGGCGGGCGAGTGCGATTATGCCGGCGGGACGTACGGCTACGAGGCGATCTTCCAGTGTGAAGCCGACCTGGCCGCATGGTTGGAGAAGCGTAAGCGGGGCGGGCGCCGTTCCGCCAGGGCTTCGCAGTCAAACGGTCGCAAGGGTGCTGGTGCGCGTGGCGCGGTGCGGCGTAACGGGCGCGGAGAGTCCTGACGTGACCTGGAAACGGTGGGGCGGGTTTGCCCCGGCATGGATCTGCCTGGCCGGTCAGGCGGGGTGCTTTGACGGTTCTCTGGCCACCAGTACCGGACCGCGTGCGCGGGGCGATTGGTCCGTCGCGGGAACCCAGATGGTGCATGTGGGCGAGGAGGTCCGATTCGATTTCGTGATCTTCAAGCCGTTCACCCATTATCCACTCGATCCCGAGGGAATCGCCACGTACGCCGTGCTCGATCTGGGGAGTGCGAGCATACTGTCCGAGGCCGGCCCCCGGGGTCATTTTGAGTTTGCCCATCACTTTCAGACCGAGTCGCCCGGCACCGTACTGCGGGCGCGAGCGACGGCCTATCGGGCCATCGGAGGACGTGACCGCGGCCGGCACCGAACGTCGTGGAACGATTTCACCGCCAACGAGCCTGATCGGCGGGTGGCGAGCGACACCGTACGGCTTCAGTTCTATCAGTCGGTTGTTGAGCTGACGGTACCTGCCGCGGCGGAGCCGCCGGATTTCTGGGCCGCTCGCCTGGAGATCCGCAAGTCGGACGGCACCGCTACCTCCGTTTACCAGGACCGACCCACCCGGCGCGGATTCCAGGTGTCCGGCCCGGAGGAACAGGTGTATCGGATCCGCTACGAGCCGACAGCCAACGAGGTGAACGAGACAGGAAAGACGGCCTGGGAATTCTACGTGTACGACCGCACCGGCCGACGGCAGGTGTATGCGGGAGAAATCGACACTCCGTAGTCTCGTCGGCGTGGTGGGCACGGGGGGCTTTGCCGTGACGCGACGGCACATCCACTACGAAACGGCTTTCGAGGATTACCTTCGATCTCAGGGCATTGCATATGTTGCGGTGGACGAGCAGCGCAAGGTGATTTTCGCCGGATCGCGTGTGAAGTCGTTCGATTTCCTGGTATATCGCGATCCGGACCGCCGGTGGATCGTCGACGTGAAAGGGCGGCAATACCCCTACATAACGCGCACCGGGCGTCGCTATTGGGAGAACTGGGTCACCGAGTCGGACCTGGACGGTCTGGCGAACTGGCAGACGGTCTTCGGCGCGGGGTTTGAGGGCATGCTTGTCTTCGCCTACTGGCTGACCCACGACGAGGAGCGTGTTCCACCCGTCTACATCCACGGCTGCGGCGACCGTCGATATGCGTTTCTGTGCGTTTCCCTGGCCGAATACCGACGGCATTGTCGCACCCGTTCCAGACGGTGGGGGACCGTGACGTTGCCGGTCGCCGTGTTCCGGCAGGTTGCAAAACCGATCCAGAGGCTGTGAGAAACCGCGGCGGTTTACCGACTTGCACGGGAGCGTATAATATCAACGCGAAGGCCGCAGGTGACTTGGCGGGCTTCGCACGGACGGAACCGTGGAATGGTGGAAGGCTCAGAATGCATATGAATGATACGGATAACGGCGAAAAACGTCTCGCCCCCGGGCGGAGTGTGGGAAAACCGACCGTGGCCCTGGCGCTGCTGGCGTGCCTTTCGTGGGTGTCGCCTCTGCTGGCCCAGGAAACGGTGAATCCACCGGAGCCGTCCAAGCCGGTGTTTCAGTGGTTGTTCGCACTGGGAATAACGATCGTCTGTGTCGCCGTCGCGTTCAAGAATCCGCGACGTTCGCACCTCGGATGACAAGCCCGATGCGGACTCTGGCAGGAGAGCACACATGTATTCAAAACGCTCTTGGATTGTGTTTCTCGCGGGAGTGAACATCGTGTTGTTCGCCGCACTGGTGTTCAGCGCGGCCTCGCCCGCGGCGGCAATCGCCCAAGTCGCCCCCGGGCGGCCGGGCGACTTCATGATTGCCACGGGCAGCGTCACCAGTCAGGAGGACGCTGTGTACATCATCGATTCGCCCGGCAGGCTGTTGCATTGCTTCATGCCTGTGGGGGACGGGGCCGGTCAGTTAAGGCACGCACAAACCCGCAGCCTGATGAACGATTTCCGGACGCGCTGACTGTCTCACGCGGCGATTCCGACCGCATGCTTGCGGACGGGCCATAGGAGTTGCACTCTCATGGATTCCAAAGACTTCGCGATTGGCGTTCTGTGTACGACCGCGACGATTCTGTTCGTCGGGCTGCTCATTCTTCACAGTCAGACGCAACCGGCTCTTGCGGCGGGCGTGGGGGTCCAGGCCGGCGACTATGTGATGGCTGTTGGGAAGATCAATTCGCGTACCGAAGCGCTCTACGTCATCGACACGGCCGTCAACGGCATGAACAGCTACTGCCTCGACATCAGAAGCGGCGCTCTGGTTCTGCCGCCGGGCGGGCAGCAGGATCTCGGCCGGCTGCGGGCCATGGCCCAAAGCGCTGCCGGGGCCCCATCCGGACGGCGTCCATGACGCGGTGCGTGATGCGAGGCAGGCCAACCGGTCTGTGGCCCGACGGCCACTGCGTATGCCATTGAATACATGGCCCGCATTTTCAAGGCGGGCGGTGCACCCAGGGCGGCTCAGCTCCTGGGTATCCCCCCTGCCGGGCTCAATGCAACATAAGATGTATTATCGGACGTTATAAGAGTGGTGGGGGGAGGGCGACCGGCCAACGCCCCCTGGATCAGCGGGATAGACTCCCTCGATGCCCCTCGATGACCCGATCAATCGCGGCATCCAGGGCGGCGGCGCGAATCCGAGCATCGTGCAAAGACCGAATCTCGCGGTGGAGCCGCCCGCCCACCTCCGCATCGGGCCGATTTCTGCAAAGGGTTGCCAGACGAGCATATAGCTCTGCCTCGTCCGCATACAGGCAGGTTTGCCAGAACTCCCGCGGAAGAATCTCCCGATAGCTCAGCCGATCTGGCAAGACCGGCCAGCAACCGGCCAGCAGGGATTCGACCACAGCGATACCGAAAGTCTCCTGCAACGCGGTGCTGACCACCACGTCTGAGCGGGCCAGCCAAGACCAGTAATCCGGGCGATTCTCCAGGTAGCCGGCGAACAAGATGCGGGGCTGCAGGCGTTCCCAGGCCGCGTCAAAAGCGGGCGGCACCGACCGGAAAGACTGACCCGCCAGGATGAGCCGGAAATCAACACCCGACTCGTCCAGGCGGAAAATCGTGCGGAAAAACGTCTCCGGACCTTTGTCATACTCCCAACGGTGACACCAGAGAATCGTCAGCGGTTCATCGTCGCCCTGCCGGGTGGCCGCCTGGATCACGTCTGCTGGCGGGCCATCCACCACCGGCCAGAACACTTCGGCCCGCCCTGCCACCCGCTGCGGCAGATCAGGAGGCACGTAATCCGGCATCGTGCCCAACAGATCGCTGAGCGCCTGGAGGAACGCGTCCCGATGCCAGGCCGAATTGAACCAGACGGCATCGGCCGCCAGGCTGGACGTAAGGTTCGTCAACCCGAACTGGTAGTCCCGGTAGTCGTGCTCGGAAAGCGGATATGTGAGCTGATTCTCGTGAAAATAGCAGACAATCGGGATCCGGCTGTACGCGGGGGGCAGAAGAGCCCGTAAATCGGCCACATTCAGCATGTCGCTCGTGAAGAGAAGATCGACGGCCGGTTCCGTTGCGGACAGGACATCTGCGAACCATATTGCCGCCCCCCGCATCCGCCATTTCCATTTCCGCGCCGTCATGGTGAGCAACTCGAAGCGATGCCGGCTGCGGCCCGTCCAGGCCTCCAGAAACGCCCGATGCGACCCGCCGTAGTACGGCTCCAACACCAGGACGCGACGGGAAGCCCGGCCCGATTCCCGGTCCCCGTTCATGGTTGCCCCCCGTTGTCAGCCAGAACCGGTGCCGGGCGGGCTCGCGCGTCCCGGCTCAAGGAGCCCAGGAGTGCGCCCACGACCACCACATTTCGGCCGGCACGCGTGAGGTCATACAGATCTCGCTGCTTCGGTCGGATCAACTGGGCGAGCCGCAACTGGGAAACGTGATGATACAACGGACCAGCCTTCAGGCCGGTAACCTTCAGAAGGGTACGGTAGGTGGCCGCCCCTTCCAGCAACTTGAACAGAATCCGCAATCGATGCGTGCTGCCCAGCGCCCCGAGCACGCGGGCCAGTTCCTCCATTCGGCCTGTGCGCAGCAGCGCTCGAGCCGCCCTGCTGCTCGTCTGTTCGGGGTTGGGGCTTCCCGCAATCCGCCCGGTTTTGCGGCGGCGCGGAAGCGCCGTCAGCCGGTGGGCAACCACAACGGCCTGATCCCAACCGATTCCCGTGCCCTCCACCACCGCGACAATCCCCCCCAGCCCGAGCCCAGCCGGATGCCGCAGGGCCGGCAGCGGCAACCGCAGGAAAGCCGTGTGCGAACGGGTGGTCCGCGGTCGTGTCGCCCGCCCTGCCGCTTCTGCCGGAACGGGCGTCGCCGGCCGTCGGTTCGCGGATCGATCCGGCTTCTCAAGATTACCGCTCTGCCGACGACTCGTCTTTTTCAGCCGTCTGGTCCGCCCTGCTGCCGTGGCGGCCAATCTGCCCCCCCTGCCGGAGGCCGCGGATTTGTTGTCCTTGACGTTTCGAGCCATGTTGGTACCGCGTTGCTCCTAATGCATTGTTATACTATTATAACAGTATTCTGTTATAATGCAAATCGATTTGCCTTTCTTCCCTTCTTGGGCGTCCAGGCAAGGATCATCCGCGCGCAGGAGAAGCTGCCGAGCGGTTCTCACAGGCGGGCGCAGCGGTACTCCGGAGTTCGCTCCTCCAGCCGTCCGGCCCGACGGGCGCTCGCTTGAGCGTCGTAGAGTCGCCGACGCGGTTCGACCTTTTCCCTGGCCGACAGTGCCAGCCGATTCTCGTAGCTGTCCGCGGGCGACGTGCGCAGCACCAGGCAAACAAGAATCGTGGGTCGATTCACCCAAACACTCCGGAACCATTCCCGTGACGCGCCAGCACCGCCCCGCGCACATGCCACCGATGGCCTGCGGTGCAACCATTACAAGGTTCCCCTACCTCCGCTCTCCGCCGCCCGCGTGCCACACCCCCTGGCGATCGCCCCAAAAAAACGCCCTGGTGGAAGACGTAACCGGCAGTTCCCTGGCCCTTCATCCTTCCATCGCTTGTTCCAGCCCTTCCTGCTACCATCCGCATCGGCCACCGTGAGCGATCATGGCCTCCGTGTGAGGCGTCAGGCCCGTAGTCGATCGTCTGGAGCGACTTATGGAGAAGCGCGTCAACCGCCTCCCCAGCCTCACGATCTTCTTCCCGTGCTATAACGAGGAAGCCAACGTGGAGCGCACCACGCTGGCCGCCCTGGAAGCCGGCCAGCGGTTCACCGACGATCTGGAGGTCATCATCGTCAACGACGGCAGCCGCGACCGCACCGGCGAACTCGCTGACCGCTTGGCCGCCGCCCACCCCCAAGTCCGCGCCGTCCACAACAGCCCCAACCTGGGTTACGGCGGTGCGCTGCAGCGCGGATTTCGTGAGGCCACCCGCGAATGGATTTTCTACACCGACGGCGACGGCCAGTTTGATTTCAG
Organism: Planctomycetota bacterium; assembly: GCA_052034525.1. Taxonomy (GTDB): domain Bacteria; phylum Planctomycetota; class Phycisphaerae; order UBA1845; family UBA1845; genus JAFGJQ01. The sequence continues at coordinate 2,632 of JBPOIK010000031.1, read as the reverse complement.
CGAAATCGCCACGCTCCTGCCGATGATGGATCGCTTTGACATTCTCAGTGCCTACCGGCTCGATCGGCAGGACTCCTGGCTCCGCAAGGTCAACGCCTGGTGCTGGACCATGCTGGTCAACCTCCTGTTCGGCCTTCGTCTGCGCGACATCGACTGTGCCTTCAAACTCTTCCCCCGCCGGCTCTTCGACCAGATCGAGATGTGGTCCATGGGCGCCCTGATCGACACTGAGATCCTCGCCAAGGCCCGCCTTCTGGGCTACCGCATCGGGCAGATCGGGGTCCACCACTTCCCCCGCACAGCCGGCTCCCAGACCGGCGCCAACCTGCGGGTTATCTTTCGAGCATTCAAAGAGTTATTCATGCTGCGCCGCAGGATTCTCCGCTCCGTACCGTCGAATCGACCGGTTTGAACGCCCCCTGCCCGTGCCCCAGGTTCCCAAACGCATTGATACCAGGCCCCACGTCGCGTATAGTACAACAGTACGTCGGGCCCCAGGTCGCAGGCTGGCCGGGCCCTGATTCTTTGCACAGCAGGAGATAGCCGAACATGGCCGAGCCCCAGGCTGCCGCACGAGGCGATTTTCCCACCGTCATCGGGTCCGACGCCTCGTTCAAAGGCGAGTTGAAGTTTGAGAAGGGCGTCCGCCTCCTCGGACGCATTGAGGGCCTGGTGGAATCCCCCGGCCAATTGGAAATCGCCGAAGGTGCCACCCTGGAAGGGGATGTGAAAGCCGGGAATATCCGGGTCGACGGGGCCGTGAAAGGGAATCTCCGTGCGACCGGCAAAATCCACCTTTCCGCCTCGGCCAAACTGGAAGGCGACCTGACCACCGCCCGGCTCGAAGTGGCCGAGGGTGCCGTTTTCATCGGAAAATGCGTGGTGGGGTCGGACGCCGCGGCCAAGGGCCCTGCTGCCGCGCGACCGGACGACGCCGCCAAGCAGGCGCCGCAGCCGATCATGAAGAAGTGACCGCGGTCTGCGTTGCGCCTCCCCACTCCACGGAAGGCGGCTGCGGGTAGAACACCATGGCCAAGGTGGAGATGGAACCCGATTCGACCCGCCCCGTACTCTGCACCCACTGCAACGGGGAGAACCACGTCGGCAAGCGGGCCATGTCTGTCTTCTGTCGCCACTGCCGCAAGCGGCTCATCCTGGAAGACTATCGCATCAATACCTATCATGCCGTCCGGCTGTTTGCCACCTGTGGCGACATCGTGGTCGATCGCCGCGGCCAGGTGGTCTCGCCCATCCGCGTCCGCAACTTGACGGTTCAGGGCAAGGTTAAGGGAGACGTGGAGGCCCGCGGACGCGTGGAAGTCACCGGTACCGGCGAACTCCGCGGCGACATCACCGCCCCTCTCATCCGCGTGGAAGACGGCGGCCGCATCGAAGGCTTCTGCCGCATCGGTTCTCTGCCCGACAACTGGCTTGGCGGCACATCCCCGGGCGGGTAGCCCGCAAGCGATCGCTGTCGCAGAAAGGAAGCGGAGTTGCCCGAAGCCCCGCGCCCGTCCGTCGGTCGGCTTGGTCGTACGCCCCGTCCGCTCCACCAGATAAGTTGTCGTCTGCGTCTAGGCCGTCGGGCCCATGTTGTATGCAAAATCCACCGTGTACGGCGTGGCCGTCCCGCCAGTTCCGCCCTTCCAGTGCTGCGCGACTACGAATCCGCCTTTGAAAACGGAGTACCGCACTCGGGACATCGAGGCAAGGGAAGCCCCGTTCGGGGGTAGCCGCATGTTACGCAGACACCAGTTGCGATCACCTTCCGCCTGCGCGAGGCGACCACCAGGAATAGGGCAACGCCGCTGAGTATCGTCGGCAACACAAACAAGGCCAAGACGACAAAAATGCCGCCCCCCCCCGAATCGGCTGGCGAATGGTTCCAAAGTGTCGTAACAGATGAGAAGCACATGGATCAGGCACAACTTGCGGGGATCGTCAAGGATACCGTATGTACGACCATAGGGGCTCGCCCACAAACACACGAGGTGCAAGGCCAACCCGATTAGAATCGCAATGAGACAGATGAGAGCAGTCCGGGCAATCAGGCGTGCTTGGGCAACACGGTCCAGCACCCTGTCAATTGGCCCCGGTTGAAACATGCGTGTCACTTCGTCTGTCGGCTCATTGATCCAGGAGATCGCCGGCGTCTCCCCCGGCCGTTCGTGCGAATTCTCCTCCAGCCTGTTCTCACCGCACGTGGGGCGTTCCGTGGCAGTCTTCCGTCCAATCAGGAGTCGCCAGAGCGCCGCTGCACAGAGCATCCCCGCGCCCAAACCAGGAATCCAGAACAGGTAATACGCGCACGCCGCCCGGAACCACGAGTCCGTATAGGGCGCCAAGGCCCAGCGAACGGACGCCGCGAGAAAACCTGGCGGGCCATCACGAAACAAAGGATCAGCCCCGAGTAACAAGAAGGCCATGCCAACGGAGCACAGTCCACCCGCAGCGCACGCACCTGCGACCACCACAAGCGTCCGGGCCCTCATATGGAACTGCGCCTCTAAATCAGATTGCCTCAAAGTGAGGCCATTCTATGCCGCTTTTCGGCGGCGCCGGGCGGCGGCTCTTCGATTGCGAGCGATGAGATACGCATGAACCTCCTCCATCAGTTCATCGATGGTCTCGC
>JBPOIK010000215.1:0-20849 GCA_052034525.1 Planctomycetota bacterium | reverse complement strand
TCCGCCGGAGTCCGTGGAGATGCGTCAAGGCGCTCGCCGGAAAGGGTGGAAAGAACGGAGGCGGACGAACAGAGTCCGCCCGCCCCCGGTTGCGTTCGCGTACGGAGAATCACGTTTCTGCCGTGATTCTCCGCAGCAAGGGTGCAAGAGAGAGAGAGTTCTATCGCATCCGACGCCGCCACGCCAGGATCCCGATCCCCAGGACCAGGAACCCTGCGCCGACCGGCTCCGGAATCACCGTCATCGCAACGCGGATCTTCGTGACCTGCTCGTCTGGCTCGAACTGGCCCGGGTACGCCGTTCGCAGCACGATCGGTCCCAGCACCAGCGCATCGGCGGTCGGAGTCGACCACGGAGCCGAAGACAGTTGCAGATTTTCGATGCTTTGCACCTCATTCGCGTCACGCGTGGTGATGGTCAGGTAGATCGGGCCGACCACCATATACGTGGTCATGTCCGGGAATTGGAATTCGATGCGCAGCGGGTCCGTCACCCAGGCCTCGCTGGCGTTGGATTTCGTAATGGTCACGTCGCGATAGCCCGTGTCATCGCCCAACGCATCCACGCTCCAGAACTGGTCCGTCCAGTTTTTGCTCAAGACACTCCCACCCGCGGCGTTCACCGCGATGGGTTCCAACTGCGAGGGGTCTGCCAGCGAGTAATTCCACACCTCAATGGACGACCCCGTCCCATTATGGCCGTACTGCATTCCCAGATCGAACAGCATCGGACCGACGGCCCACGAAGGGCTGGTGAACAAGCATGCCAGCGCTACCGCCAGCGCAGAACCTCTGAAAACCTGCATGGGGGCTCTCCTCTCTCCGTCGTTCTCTCAGAAGTGGATGGCGTGGGCAGCCCTGGATCAGGCTGTCCGGCACCTCCTCCCGTAACTCCGCTCCTCCAGTGCATCCTAGCCGATTGCATTCGCGCAATCAACCGGGTGCCGAGCAAAATCGCCCGCCTGCCCGGACATCCTGTAATAATTCGATTCGACGGCGAGTTGTCCCGAAAAATATCGGACGATACCGCCCCTGTGAGTTTCATCCCTGTCGGCGGTTTCCCCGCTTCCGATTCGAGCTGATCGAAAGCGGGAACGGAACGTGGTTTGGCCGACGGGTACCGGTGCCCCTCTGGCATCCGGCTGGACTGACAGTATTGCACAGTGAGTGGACACGAGATCTTCCATCTCCCGGAGGATCGGCGTGCGGTCCGAGCGTGCGCGCGTGCCGGCCGGCTTGTCGACGCGGATTGGAGCGGCTCCCGGCGAGTCGCCTCTGGTGTGAGAGTTTTCTCTAAGGCCATCGAAAAACGCCCCTCCAAGAACGGACCGGTTAAACGAGAAGGGCAGATAATCCAGCGTGTGGAGCTGGCGCTGCGGCGGTGTGCTTTTTCAGTCCTGTCGCCGCGTGCTTTGTTGCGTGACATTGCCGTATCGATCGCCTATAGTGCAGCGCGTGGAGTGTTTGCCGCGCGGTGCGTCCGCCCGGCGGTCCGCATCGAGTGCAGTCGGCACATCCGCGCCGAGAGTCAGAGAGCAACGGGAGGAGAAAACATGAAGTCTTTGGCTGTACCCCGATCGACGCATCGAGTTTTCTGGCGAGTCTGCCTGCTGACGGTCGCCCTTGTCGTGGGGCCGTGTCCAAACCTGCAATATCCGCCGCTCAACACCGAAACGATCTTCGGTGTGGCCATCGCCAACGCCCAGGTAGCCCCGCCTTCGTACCCGGATTGCGGCGTGGACGCGGACATCGTGCTTATGCTGGAGCGAGCGGCCGTGTTCACCAGTCCGGCCGAACTGCAGGCGCAGCGCTACGCGGTGTCCTACCTGCTTGACGGCTTCAGCACTTTCGGGGGTGACATTCCGCTGGTGAGGGTAGGCGTCTATCCGGACGACGTGGAAGGCGGAGTGGAGGCCGTGCTCAGCACGACCTGCGCGACGCATGATTACGCATGTCTCGAGGGTGAGGTCGACACTCTCCTGGCCGCCTCGGTGGCGGGAGGCATGGACCTGGGGGATGCCATTACCGTGTCCCGTCAGGCGATGGCGGAGAAGTGCCGCAAGCGGTATATCATTCTGTTCAGCGACGGAAACCCGAACGAACCGAACAACCCGGGCGACGCGAAGCAGAAGGCCCAGGATGCTGCGGCGCTTTGCCGCACGGCCTCTGTGGAAGGGTCGATCGGCGTGACGATTCTGACGGTCTTCATCAACTTCACCGCGCCGCCGGTTCCGGCCGACGCTGCCGCCGGAGAGGAGTTTCTGAAGACCAAGATTGTCCGGTCTCCGGAAGGGCATTTCTCGCTGACCTCCGCGGCCCAGGTGCCGGCGGTCATGGATGCCATCATTGAACTCCTGTGCAATGATTGCAACGGAAACGGCATCCCGGATGATTCACCTTCCGAGCTGGATGCGGATCAAGACGGCATTCCCAACGGCTGTGAGGACTGCAACGGAAACGGAACGCCGGATTTCATCGACATCTGCGCTGATCCGAATATCGACGACTGCAATCTGAACGGCATTCCCGACGAGTGCGATCTGGCAAGCGGATTCAGCAGTGATTGCAATCTCAATGGCATTCCGGACGAGTGTGATCCGGACAACAACCACAACGGCATTCCTGACGACTGTGAGCCCGGATGCATAGATAGCGACGGCGATGGAATCTGCAATCCGGATGACAATTGCATCTTCGTGTACAATCCCGACCAGAAAGACTCAGACGGCGACGGCGTGGGCGACGTCTGCGACAATTGTCCTGATGTTCCGAACCCCGATCAGGCGGATTCGGACGGCGACGGCGTGGGCGACGCCTGCGATGGCTGCCCCGAGGATCCGAACAAAACGGAACCGGGGGTCTGCGGCTGCGGCGTCCCTGAGACCGACACCGACGGTGACGGCGTGCCCGATTGCATCGATGGCTGCCCGGAGGACCCGAACAAGACCGAGCCGGGAGCGTGCGGCTGCGGCGTCCCTGAGACCGACACCGACGGCGACGGCGTTCCGGATTGCATCGACAACTGCCCCGACGTACCCAATCCCGACCAGGCCGACGCAGATGGAAACGGGGTCGGAGATGCCTGCGAAGAGCAGGAACCCGGCCATCCGGGCGGCGGGGACGATACCACCGACGAAGGCGACGATTCGAATGGCGGGACCGATGAGCCCGAACCGGGTCAGCCGGTGGTCCGCGGCACCCGCGCGGCACCCTGTGGTTTGTATAACGGCGTGGCGATCGTGCTGCTGCCACTGACAATGCTGCTGTGGATGGGGTTGAGGCGACACGCCGCACATCGCCACGTGTGCTGACGCGGCCGGAAGCCGCGTGACACACTTGACCGGCCGATGGCGGGTCCCTTGGCGGGCCTGCCATCGGCCGGCGTCTTGCGCATCGCACGACGAGGACGCCTCTTCTCGAGCTTTCGATACACGCGGTTCCCGCCCCGCTCGGCAGCCCCGGAAAGGGAGCTCGTCTGGCCACCTCCTCTTCCGCGCGGTATGCTCTTCGTAACAAATCCATGGGCCCGAAGCCAATGGAGACGCGATCATGGCCACCCAACGCGAGCCGCTTATGGCGGACCGATTCTATCCCGGCGCTCCGGAAGCCTGTCGGGCGGAGGCCGAGCGGTATTGCCGCCTGGAGCCGGCCGACCTGGATGCCGTCCGCCGGCCGGCGCGAGGGGGCATCGTTCCACACGCCGGCTGGGTGTGCAGCGGGCGCGTGGCCGGTCGGGTGTTCGCCGTCCTGAAGCAAATGGCCTCGCCACAGACGTTCGTGCTGTTTGGGACCATGCATCGCGTCCGGGGTCGCGTGGCGCGGCTTCAGGGCGAAGGTCGATGGGCGACGCCGCTGGGCACCCTCGAGATCGACGAACCGCTTGCGCGCCAGATTCTGGACCGGACCCATCTGGTGGTCGAGAGCTCGATGGGAGACGACGACGAGCATTCGATTGAAGTGCAGACTCCTTTTATCAAGCACCTCTTCCCCAAGGCGCGCATTCTGCCGATTCTCGTGCCGCCTGTTAGGGAGGCGACGGCCATTGGTCGCGTCGTGGGCGATGCCATTGCGGCCAGTGGCGAAGAAGCGGTTGTGATCGGTTCGACGGACTTGACGCACTACGGGCCGGCCTACGGGTTTGTGCCAGAGGGGTCGGGCGAGGAAGGCTACACCTGGGCGCGAGATGTGAATGATCGTCGGCTGCTCGATTTGATGCTCCGCTTTCAGCCCGACGCCGTGGTATCCGAGGCGGTCGAGCATCATGCCGCTTGCGGACCGGGGGCGATTGCCGCCACAATGTCGGCGGTTACACGACTGGGCGCGACAACCGCCGCCTTGCTGGCACATACCACCAGTCGAGAGGTGCTCGGCGACCGCAGTTTCGGCGGGGCGGTGGGGTACGCCGGCATCGTCTACAGTTAGCCGCGGACCTGAGGATAGCGATCGAGGTGCATATGACCGATTTGTATGCCGTTGGGGTGGACCTGGGTGGAACTACCGTTCGTGTTGCCTTGGTCGACCGTGCGGGCCGCATCTGCCAGGACGCCATTCATGATACTTGTGTGGAGCGTGGGCCCGAGCCTGTGATCGACGACATGGCCCGTTGGGTGGGCGAGGTTATCGCCGCGGCGGGGGTCCCGCATGAGCGGGTCATCGGTCTGGGGATCGGTTCGCCCGGGCCGTTGAGTCCCAGCCGGGGCTTCGTTCACCGCCCGGCCAACCTGCCCCAATGGTCCAACGTTCCGTTGGCCCGCGATATGCACCGGCGTACGGGCCTGCGCACCGTTATGGACAACGATGCAAACCTTGCGGCCTACGGCGAGTACTGGGCCGGTGCCGGCAAGGGCGTTGACAATATGGTCATGCTGACTCTCGGCACGGGCATCGGGGCCGGAGTCGTAGTTGGGGGTGAGTTGCTTCACGGGCATTTCGAGAACGCCGGGGAACTGGGTCACTGGATCGTCGTGCCCAACGGTCGTCGATGTTCGTGCGGGCAGCGCGGATGTCTGGAGACGTACGCCTCGGCCGGCAGCGTGGCCAAGCGCGTGGCGGAAAGCATCCGCGAGGGCGAGCCGAGCATTCTGTCCGGCCTCGTGGAGAAGGGTACCCCGTTCGGCGCTCTGGAGGTGGAACGGGCCGTTCGGGACGGCGATGCGCTCGCCTCTCGCATCTGGGACGAAGCGTGCTACTACCTGGCCGTTGCGTGCGTGAACATCCAACACGCGTACAATCCTGCTCGCATCGTGATGGCCGGCGGCATGAGCAAGGCGGGTGATCTTCTGACGCTGCTCGTGCAGAAGCATTTTGAGCTGCTGGTCTGGAAGCTGTATGACGACTGCCCGGAGATCCGCATCGCCATTCTCGGTAACGATGCCGGCGTTATCGGTGCGGCCGGCTGGGCGTGGAAAGCCCGGCAGGAAGGCCGGTGGGCTGCGGATGGTGAAGGCCTCTCCGCCAGTTCAAACGACGAGCTCGGGCAGTAGAAGGGCGCCGTCGAGGCATTTGACGTTGAACAGAACCTGGCCGCCGGTCGAAGGTTACGCCTGATAACCGGAAGAGAAACGCATCACAGAAGTACGCGAGTACGGCACCGTCGCCGCACTCGCTTCTGCATGCTTTCCGGCCGTCCGACGCTGCATCTGCGGCATTCCACCGGCCCTGCGGGGTAGCCTTCGTTTCCACGGGCAGACACCTGCCGCTTCCCCATACGAACCCTATGCACACAAATCCGGCCGGGGAACCATTTCGGGGGTTTCGCGGCACCCGACCCGGGGGGGATCACCTTCCAGCGATTCCCAGACGCATCCCGCCGCGGACGGTCAGCGGAAGGGGCTTTGTGCGATTCCGCACGATTCCGCCGCGATGGCGAAAACAATCCGTTGGAGACTTTTGCTTCCGCCGCTAGAATTGCGCCGGGTCGCGGACGCCGCGATAGGTGAATGCGTGTCCATGCTGCCTTACTGGAAACGACCGATCGCTTGCCTCGGCGTACTGCTGGTTCTTCTGTCCGGAGGACCGGCCGGGGGCTCTCTTTCCGCCGACGCGCTTCGCGGAACAACCGGAAACAGCGTTCTTGATCATCTGGAAGCGGTGTTCTCGGTGACGCCGCCGGTGGTTTCCGGGGAGCGCTCCATGCGATCCCGGAACATCGTCTTCGGGACGAGCGGCCTGGTGTCGGTGACCATGTGCGCGGCGGCCTGTTGGGGTCCGTTCAACAGCACCGCGGCTCCCGATTACCCGGGCCGACTGGATACAACTGGGCTCTTCTCCCTCTTGCGTCTTCACTGCCTTCTGACACTCTAGGCAATCCCTCCTTTCCCCCATTGTGATGATTCCCTGAATCGTGTGTTCCATCGGTCGTCGACCGCGGCGCGGATTCGATTCGCAAAGACCATGGATCGAGGATTCGCCCCGAGCGGGCCGGTGGATGGTTTCGACACTTCCTCCCGCAACAGAGCCTGGAGTGACATCATGAACGAAAACGCAACGACGATCCCCGCCCTTCTGGAGCGGGTGCGGCAACTGCTCGACGACGGCAAACCCGACAAAGCCGTGGAGATCCTCCGTCGCGCCGGATCAGATTCGCCCGTCGTTCGTAACGCCTACGCGGTCTGTCTGATGCGTATGGGCGAAACGGAGAAGGCCGTCACCGTGTATCGGCGTCTGCTGCTGCCCGACGACGGCGTGGTGCTGCGCCATGACGCGCCCGTGCTGTTCAAGACGAATTTCGCGATCGCGCTGCTGTTAGAGAACAACGTCGCGGGCTGCATCGACATTCTGAACGACATGAAGGATGAGCGGAGCCCGGGCGTCCAACGTCTGCGCGACGCCGTCGCCCGATGGAGGAAGTCCGTCGGTTGGTTCCGGTGGCTGGCGGTTACCCGATTCGGGATGTCGGTCACCCGGCCCGTGACGCTGGATTTCGCGCCGGGAGAAATCTGAGACGGCCTGTCGGTCAGGTTTTCGGGGTCTGTTCGCGTTCCAGAACGCGGTGCACAAGGCGGCGGTGCGCGCTGACCAGATCGCGACAGATCAGGTCGATACGGTCATTCAGCGCCTGGCGTTCCGTAGCCGCCTTGCGGGCGACGCGGCGCAGATGGTGATAACGACGGAGCCGTCGCTGTCGCCGCAGGTGGGCTCGCAACGCCTTCTGCGAGACCTCCTCCAGGTACGGAAGCGGATAGGGCTTGGGCAGGTAGTCCGTGACGCCCAGCCGCATGGCCTCGATGGCCTGGCCCAGCGTCGGCCGGCCGCTGGTCAGAATCACCGGACGATCACTCAGTTCCAGCAGATGACGGGCCGCCTCGATGCCGTCGATGCCGGGCAGGTCCACGTCCGCAATGGCCAGGTCGTGCGGCTCGACGATCTCCACGTCCAGCGCATCCTCGCCGCGCCCTGTGCAGGTGATGCGGGCTCCGAATCGCCGACCCAGACAGTCCACCAGCATCTCGGTCACCCGAACGTCGGGCTCGATGATCAGGATTTTGAGCGAGCGTGATCCGTCCATGATTCGTCCAGCTCGCGGACGTCGCACGGGCAATGGAGCTACTCAGGCGGCCCGCGGGTTACGGTCGACGGACTGCCGGCAGTTCGACGTACACGGTCGTGCCCTGGCCCTCCGTCGAGTCCAGCCAGAGTCGTCCGCCGTTGATTTCCGCCAGGCGGGCCGACCGGGACAGGCCCAAGCCCCGTCCACGTCCGGCGGTTCGATACGAGAAGAACGGATCCAGGGCGTGTTCACACACCTCGGGGCTCATGCCCCGACCGTTGTCCCGCACCGCCAGAACGACCGTATCATCGGACGTTGAAGAGGTGGAGTTGATTTCCAGACATGCACTGATCCCCGCCACCGCCTCGATGGCATTGGCCAGCAACGCGTCGAAAATTTCAGCCAGTTGTCCGGTGTCCACACGGATCCGGAGGCCAGGGTCCGATATATTGACCCGAATCTCGTGCGGCTCCAGCGAAGATCGCTCCAGCCAGCTCCGGCGAAGCGATGCCGCCCAACTCGCGACGGCCACAACTTCGGCTCGAGGCGCGTTCGGCTTCGCGAATGCCATGAGCTCGTTGACGATCTGCGTGGCGCGTTCGCACTGTTCTTGGACGATCTCCAGGGCCCGCCGGTCGGGGCCGTTCGTCGCCGCCCGGGCCAGCATCTGCACGCGGCCGGAGATGACCGCCAGGGGGTTGTTCAGCTCATGGGCCGCGCCGGCGGCCATCTGGGCGATCATCGCCAAAGATCGTGCCCGCAGCAGCTCGCCCTGCGCGCTGTGCAGTCGCCGGTTCGCCTCGGCCAGATCCTCCTGCAGCCGGTGCTCTGCCCGGCGCACGAGGGCCGTGGCGGTCGCTCGTCCGAAGGCGCGGCTCAGGGCGGAGACGTCTGTCCGCGGCTGGCCGGAACCGTTTGTCAGGCGATCGGCAAGGGCGACGACCACGCCGCCCAGCGCTCTGTCCGCATGAACCAAGGGTATCAGCCAGGCCCGTTCGCCGTCCAGGACCGCCTCGATCCGCTCTGCGGCCGCGCGCGACAGGGACTCGACGCGGATCATGCCCGTCGCGCCCTCGAAACATCCGCTGCGCAAGTGCTCGGCCAGTTCCGCCATGTCCACGCTGGCGCACTGCTCTGTCCGGCCGGTCACCGTCATGAGCAGTCCCACCGTTTCAGCCTCGTCGGCGACGATCGCAATCGCTCGATCCACGCCGAACAGTTCCGCCGTGCAGCGGGCAGCCGCCCGGCATACGTCCGTCAGGCGATCATCCAGCGACAATCGCGCGTCAAACGCCGCGATCGCATCGAAGACCTTCGAACGGAGCTCCAGCCGTCTGTTCGCGTCGCCCAGTGACTGGTTGAGTCGGCCGAGTTCCTCGTTGGCTTCGGCGAGAGCCTGTGCATACAGATCGGTGGAGGTCAATCGCTCCAGCCCCACCAACTGGCAATGCTGTTCGATGGTCTGAGGCAGTTGCGCCCGAACATCGGCCAGGGTCTGATCGCTGAGTCCCAGCAGCCCGGCGGCCTCATCCTCCGCCTGCATCGCTGCGTACCCCGAGAACCCGATCCGCTGCCGCCGGACCAGATGGTCGGCCAGGTGGACAATGCGAACCAGATCGGTCGACTCGATCGAAGGCGGCAGGGCTCCGGGCGGCTGATGATGTAACCACGCACATTCGAGGAACGCCCGCGGCAGCTTCCATCGCCCGAGCAGCCGTTTGCCCGCGATGGTGTGGTCCAGGCCCAGCACCTCGCGTTCTACGTCACTGATGCAACGATGCCGCTGTCGGACCTCTCGAACGATGCGGGCATAGCTCTTGGGCAGACAGGCATCCAGCCCCACTTTTCCGATGTCGTGGAGAAGCCCGCAGACGAACGCTTCCGCCGGCCGCGTCTGCCCGCTTCGGCGCGCCTCGGCGATCAGCCGGGCGGCACAGGCGACGGCCAGGCTGTGTTTCCAGAACTCAGCCCGGTCGAAATCCGTCTCCTGGTGCGGTTCTACCGAGGCGAACGTCTCATAGATCTGTATTGAAAGAACCGCGCTGCGGACCGCCTCGAACCCCAACAACACCACCGCCCGCTCGAGCGTCATCGCGTCGCCGCGCACGCCCAGGTCAGCCCGGCGAACCAGCGAGAGCAGCTTGGCCGTCAGGGCCTGGTCGGTCTCCACCACCTCCACGATCTGGCGGGCATTGCTTTGCGAGGAGGTGGTCAGCTCGAGCAGACGGATCGCCACCGCCGGAAGCGTCGGAAGCGCTTCCACCTGTGACAGGATAAGCTCGACCCGATCCCGGCTGACGCTGGAAGCCGGGTCCGTCGTCTCGGGAGAGATGGACATGGAAATGCCCCCGGGGGGTGAGCCGAGCGGGCCAATCACCAGGGCGCCCGCCAAGATCGTCGGCTACACATTCACCAACTCCGCCATGCGCCCGATCACCGCGTCGATCTCGAATGGTTTTTTGATGAACTCATCCGCGCCGGCCGCCATCAATTCCTGCACCTCGTCCGGGTCCGCCACGCCGCTGACCGCGATGATTCGGATGTGCTCGAACTCCGGCATCGAACGAATCCGACGACACACCACGTTGCCGTTGATATCCGGGAGCTTGAAGTCCAGGAGAATAGCATCCGGCCGAAACTGATGCGTGAGCAGACCGGCATCGTACCCCGTCGTGGCCGTTCGTACTTCGAATCGCCCGTCCCGCTCCAGCAGTTCCGTGAACATCTCGACGATCGCCTCGTCGTCATCCACGACCAGCACACGCTTCTTACCGGACTCGAGCTGGTCCAAGGGAATGGCGTTCTCCTTCATGAAGGAAATCAGCGCATCCCGCGGTATCCGCCTGAACCGCGAGCCCGGCACCCGGAAACCCTTCAGGCGACCGTTATCGAAACAGCGTATGACCGTCTGCTGACTGATCTTGCAGATGGCGGCCACCTCACCCGTGGTGTACACGCTCTTCATGTCGATCATGCCTTTACCGACCCTACCCTGTTTTCCTCGTTCACACCAAAGATTTCCTATCTCCCCCAGCTTCACTATAACGTACAATGCCCAGGCTATTCGGTCAAAGAGGAATTTCGGCGAATCGCACCAGAAAGCTCTTTTTCAGTACCAGAACTGCCACAATCTTAGGACTATAAGGGATGTATCTCATTCAGCCGGCCGGGTGGCGGGGTTCTGTCTCGGATTGGTGACGGGCGGAGAGCAGAATCCAGAGGGTGGTGATATCGGACGGGGAGATTCCACTTATGCGGGATGCTTGCCCAAGAGTCCGGGGCCGCAGGCGGGCGAATGATTCGCGTGCCTCGCGGCGCAGGCCCGCCAGGCTGGCGGGGTCGAGGTCCGGGGGGATGAGCATGTCTTCCATGCGGCGGAACCGCTCGATTTCGCGTGCCTGCCGAGCGAGGTAGCCTTCGTATTTTCCGTTGAGCGCGACGGCCTCCAGCACGACGGGTGAGAAGTTCTCGGCGTGGCCGTCCGCCAGGGCTCGCGCCAGGTCGGCCGACCCAAAGAGCGGGCTGCGCAAGTGGTCTCGCAGGGGACGACCGGCGTACGTGGTGGCGTTCACGATCGCCTGGAGGCGCTGAATGTCGTTGCGCTTCCGCTCGAAGCGAGACCATCGCTCCTGGCAGACCAAGCCGATCTGCCGGCCAATGGGGGTGAGCCGTTGGTCCGCGTTGTCGCTGCGGAGTTGGAGCCGATACTCCGCCCGCGAAGTGAACATGCGGTACGGTTCGACCGGCGGCCGGGTGACCACGTCATCGATCATGACGCCGATGTAGGCCTGGTCTCGGCCGAGGATGAGAGGCTCGTCGCCGCGCAACCGGCGGACCGCGTTGATACCGGCCATCAGACCCTGTCCGGCGGCCTCTTCGTAGCCGCTGGTGCCGTTGATCTGGCCGGCGAGAAAGAGCCCTCCGATGGGTTTCGTTTCCAACGAGGGTGTGATCTGATGCGTCGGCACGAAATCATATTCCACTGCGTAGCCGTACTGGAGAATGCGGGCGTTCTCCAGCCCGCGGATGCTGTGGAGCATTTCGAGCTGCACGTCGCGCGGCAGCGAGGTCGATATCCCGTTGCAGTATAGCCGTTCGTTGTCGCCTCCTTCCGGTTCCAGGAAAACCTGGTGACGCGGCTTGTCCGCAAAGCGCACGACCTTGTCTTCGATGCTGGGACAATAGCGCGGCCCCACGGATTGAATCTGGCCGCTGAACAACGGGGCACGGTGCAGGTTTGCCCGGATGAGTTCGTGGGTCTGCGGGTTGGTATGCGTGATCCAGCAGGGCACTTGCCGTTGAGGCAGCGTGTCGGTCAAGAACGAAAACGGCGCCGGCGGCCGGTCACCCGGTTGCATGTCCAGTGCGTCATAGCGGACCGAATCCCGATGCACGCGCGGAGGGGTTCCGGTTTTCAGGCGGCCCAGGACCAGGCCCAGGCTGCGCAGGGCATCGCTCAATCGCGCAGCCGCCGGCTCGCCCACCCGGCCGCCCTCGGTGCAGTCCTCGCCGGTGTGCATGAGGCCCCGGAGGAACGTACCCGTGGCCAGGATGACGGCGTTGCTTCGGAGTCGGCGCCCGTCGGCCAGCGTCGCTCCGGTGACCCGGCCGGCCCGGGCTTCAATGGACTCGACAGACCCTTCGATGAGATCCAGGTTGGGCGTTTCTTGGAGGCGTCGTCGCAGGCTGGTGGTGTAGAGTTCGCCATCTACCTGGGCCCGCGGCGCCCAGACGGCCGGTCCCTTTGTCTTGTTCAGCATGCGGAACTGGATGCCGGCGGTGTCCGTCATAAGGCCCATGAGACCGCCCAGCGCGTCGATCTCGCGGACCATATGTCCCTTGCCGAGCCCGCCGATGGCCGGGTTGCACGACATGCGCCCGATTGCATCGAGCCGCATGGTGACCAGAGCGGTGGCCGCCCCCAGGCGCGATGCCGCCCAGGCCGCCTCCACTCCGGCATGGCCTCCGCCGATGACAAGAATGTCGTAGCTTGCCGTCACCTGACTGCCGGTTTTCCCGCCGGGAGCATCCACAGAAACCCTGGGCCACGGGCCCGGGTCGGATTATAAGCGCATACGCACTGGGGACTCCAAATCACGTTGTCACTTTCTTCTCCCGATGGGGCCGTGACGAAGGGGTGCTCACATAACCACTTTTGTCACAGTTGGTTGGAGACGGGGATCCCGGACGGCCGACTGCGCCATCCTTGGTTTTCCACGCCCCGGTCGATGATGAGCAGGTCGTCGCCGAGCAGCATCTCGCTTGTTTTCTCCCTGGAGCGAATGCTGGCTACCGCATCCAGCGCGTGCAGTTGGCCGTTCGAAGGCTGTCTTTCGGTAAGCGCTTGGTCGTGAACACCGGGTCCATCTGGCCGGTGTGATTGAAGTGTGGGAGGTTGAGGGGGGAGCCGGCGAAGGCGTCGCGGAGGTGGGCGGGCGGGCCAGTTCGAATCATCGGGCGATCTTCGTGGATCGAGAGGAAACCGGCCAAAGCCGGCTGTGAAAGAGAAGGTGGGAATGAGGGAAGCGGGTTCCTTTGTTCCTCAGACCGTCAGCTTCCCCCTCATAGTCGTGACGCATTGACCGGCAATGCGGACGGAAAAGCCCTCCCCCGGGTGTTTCGTGACCATGGCCCGAATGGCGCCGGCCCGTCCACCCGGCTCGGCCTGTATGCAATGCACAGCTGCGGTGTTCTGGTGGAACGGCACGAGTTCGTTCACCACCAGATACGTGGCCAGCGGACCGTGGACGCTGCCGGTCACCGGGTCTTCCGGCACACCTGCCGCCGGGGCAAAGAACCGGGACTGCGCATGAATGGAGTCGGCCAGCGTGTTGAGGGTGGCCACGCAGAACCCGCGGATCCGCTGCGCCTGGGAGAAGTCGCGCAGGTTGTTGACGTCCGGGACCAGCCCCAGCAACGTCGGCAGATCGTGCAGAAAAACGAGCACGTCACCATCCTGCGTTCGCATCATGGGCAGCGAGCGGTCAATCGCTTCCAGGGTTGTGCCGAGCAGTCGGGCGAGCCGGTCCGCGTTTAACTGGACGGGGCTCAGCCGGGGCGTGGGCAGATCCAGCCAGATCAGCCACGCGTCGTCCGCCGCGGGCATTTTCTCCATGCGGGCCGTCAAGATGCCGGAGGCGGTCTGGATGGGCAACAGGGTCTGCGGATCGGAGCACAGGATCGAAAACCGACCTCGCTCCACCATGGCGTGAATGGCCGCCAGCGAGGCGTGCCCGCAGAGCTTCACCTCCGAAGTCGGGGTGAACCAGCGGAATCGAACTGCAGCGTCCGGCACGTCCGGGGGGAAGATGAAGGTCGTTTCACTGAGGTTGAACTCGCGGGCGATGGCAACCATTTGCGGGCCATCCAGGGCATCCGCGCCGAACACGACGGCGGCCGGGTTGCCGCCATACCGCCGGTCCGTAAAGGCGTCCACCACGCAGTATTCCAGATCCATGCCGTCCTCCGGCCGGTCCCGCTTTCCGGCGGACCGACCCCCTCTATGAGCGTCGATCCGAACGCCGGCGTCAAGTCGGAGAGGGTCCGGACGCATCCTGGGCGCACGGAAAAGGCCCGTTCGCTTCCGGGGCGGACGGGCCTTGATCTAGTCGTGGAACCTGTTGGTTCGTCTCTAGCCGATGAGCATTTGCTCCGCTTCGGCAAGCATTCCCTCCAGGCCGGCGGCGATCTCGGTCAACTGTTCCCGGGTGATGGCCGCCCCCTGCAGGAGTTCGTCCGTGAAGTCGGCACGGGTCGTCAGGTAGAACCCCGTTTTCTCCTTGCAGCAGAGAATGTCCGCCGTCTGCACGATCATGCCCAGTTGCTGCAACTCCGGTGAAAGCCGGTCCGCGAAGTGGTGGAATCCGATCACCGCGCGCAGGTTTCGCGGGAACCTCCATTTGGTCGTCAACGCGTCGCCGAAAACCTGGTGGTTCGCGCCGAGCACCTCCGTCTCCACCGTCAGCAGATCGAGTTCTTCCTGCTGGCAGCGGTCGATAATCTGGGCCAGTTGGTCGGGAAACGCCTGTCGTTCCACAAGCAATCCCAGGTCGTGAATCAGGCCGGCCAGCATGATCTCGTCCAGCGCTCCGACGACCCCGGCCGCCTTGGCGATTTCGCGAGAGACTACGCCGACGCCCAGACTGTGCCGCCAGAGATCCTTGGCGGTGAAAGAGGCGGAGATCTTGCCGCCCTTGAACAGCCGCGAGATGGACGCCGCGATGGCGATGTTTTTCACCGCCGAAAGCCCCAGCAGAATGATCGCCCGGTCCACACTGGCGATCTGCCCGGGAAGCCCGTAGAAGGCCGAGTTTACGACGCGCAGAATTTTCGTGGACAAGGCCGGGTCGCGCTTGATGACCTCGTGCAGGTCACGCACCGTGCTTCGGGAGTCTTCCACGATTTCGATGATCTTGACCGTAACCTCGGGCAGCGTGGCGATCTCCCCGATCGCTGTCAGCGCCTTGGCCACGATGTCTTTTTCACGGGTCTGCGCCTCGACTGCCATGCCGGAGCCCCTTGGACTAAGAGAGCACACGAATCCCCCGTCGCAGAGGGATACCGGACTGGTCATCGTCGGTCCGGCCGCGCCAGTTTAGAGAAGAATGGGCTCAGTAGGTGATCTGTTTGGACAGGCGGTCCGGTCGCAGGGACACCCGGCTCAGGATGGAGGCGATTCGCCGGCCGGCTCCCCCGGCGCCGTAGGGATTCACGCCCGGTATTCTCGGACGAAGCCGCAACGCGCGGCGCAGTGCCGACCGAATGGCCGCCGTCGATTCCGCACAGTCCAGCACGCCGGTTCCCGCCCGCAGCCGTCCGGCCTGGCGTCGTCCGATATTCACCACCGGCACGCCGGCGGCGCCCGCCTCCACGATTCCGCTGGAGGAATTGCCCACCAGCATTCGAGCCGAGAGCAGGAGCCGAAGGTATTCGTCCCGGGGCAAAGATCGTACCACGCGCAGCGCGCCGGAGGCGAAGCGGGAACGCTCCGCCCGAATCGCCGCGACGATGCCCGTGTGGCCGCGGTCGCTGTTGGGATGGAAGACCACCGTGTTCAGCCCGGTGGCGGCCACGCCCCGCAGGATGCCGGCCATCACGTGCTGCTCCTGCCGGGCCGGCCGACCGCAGGGGTGCTGAATGACCAGGATGGGGCCCGTTCGCGCGGATGGACGGGGAATCTGGCGCGTGAGCTCGAACAGCCGATCCAGGCCCGGGGCCCCCACCACATGCACCCGATCCGCGGCTTCGCCCATGCGGACGATTCGACGTGCAGCATCCCGTGAAGCGGCCAGGTGAACGTGGGCCAGCTTGGTGAGACTGTGCCGCAGTCCCTCGTCCAGATGCCCGGGCGCGACGTCGCCGCCGTGTACGTGCGCGACCAGCCTGCCGGTGGCGAAACCGGCCAAGGCTCCGGCGAACGCTTCGATCCGGTCTCCGAGCACCAGCACGATGTCCGTGTCGGCCCGCTCGAAGAACCTCGCCATGCCCGCCACGCCGCGGGCCAGTCCCTCCGCTTGGTCGCCCGGCGAATCCGCCCCGCGCTGCATCGGCACCCGGGCCGCGATGCGCCAGCCGTCCCGGCGAATCTGGTCCACCGTGTGGCCGAACCGCCTGAGCAGATGCATTCCACACACGACGAGTTGAAGCTCCAGACGGGGATGGTCGGCAATGGCCCGCATGGGCGACTGAAGAATGCCGTACTCCGCCCGGGTGCCGGTCACCACGGCCACCCGCCGGCGTCGTCGCATGGTTGCCCGTCGAC
Source organism: Planctomycetota bacterium (assembly GCA_052034525.1). Taxonomy (GTDB): domain Bacteria; phylum Planctomycetota; class Phycisphaerae; order UBA1845; family UBA1845; genus JAFGJQ01. The sequence continues at coordinate 4,600 of JBPOIK010000215.1, read as the reverse complement.
TGGTCATCCCGTCGTCTCCGAAGCCCGGGCGTCGTGCGGCCCGGACACAATCCCGGACGGAGTATCGGCTGCCGGCCGGAAACCACTTGACCGGTCGGCCGCTTGCGGTCGGCATTGCCGCTTTCGCCGCGTGCCGCGTCCCGGTAGAATCCGGTCGCAATGCTCGGCGCGGTCGATCATCCGTTCGGCTTGTGGTCCATTGTGCCTCCAGCCCTGGCCATCCTTCTGGCGATTGCCAGCCGGCAGGTCTTTCTGTCTCTGCTGGCGGGAATTGCCGTCGGGTATGTGATCATCCACGACTGGAGCGTGGCGGGCGGGCTTGTGGCCACGATCGAGGCGTGTGTGCAGGTATTCGCGCAGCCGGGCAACACGCGAACCATCCTCTTCAGCATCATGGTGGGTTCGCTGATCGCTCTGATTCAGCGCAGCGGCGGTGTGGATGGATTCGTGCGTTTCGTGCAGGGCGCGGGCATCGTGCAGGGGCGGCGCAGCGCCGGACTGCTGGCGATGGCCGTGGGGATGGCCACCTTCATCGAATCGAGCATTGTCTGCCTGGTGACGGGGGCCGTCGGCCGGCCGATCTTCGATCGGCTGAAGATGCCGCGGGAGAAGCTGGCGTATGTCTGCGACACGGTGTCCGCCCCCACGTGCGTGATGATTCCGCTCAACGGCTGGGGTGCGTTCATTCTCATCCAACTGGCCCAACATGGCATCGAACAGCCCGTTCCGCTGCTCGTGCGGGCCATTCCTCTGAATTTCTATGCGATTCTGAGCCTCATCCTGATGTTTACGATTCTGGTCACGCGCTGGGACTTTGGCCCCATGCGAACCGCCGAACGACGGGCCGACCGGGAGGGCAAGCTGCTGCGCGACGGCGCCCGACCCATGATCTCTGAGGAGGTGTTGGCCCTGCCTCCCCGTGACGGCACACCGCGTCGGGCCCTCAACATGATCCTGCCCATCGCGGTGATGGTGGGCATGATGCCTCTGGGCCTTGCGTACACGGGCTCCCGGGCGTGTCTGGCCAAGTCCATGCCCGTCACCTTCTGGAACGTGCTGGGCGAGTGCTCCGGCTCGACGGCCGTGCTCTGGGCGGTTCTGACGGCCGTGGTCTTCGCGGGGGTGCTCTATCGGGTGCAGGGGATCATGCGCGTACAGGAATGGGTGGATGTGTGCTTCAAAGGCGCCGGGGCACTGGTGCCGCTGGGCGTGCTGATGATGATGGCGTTCGCCATCGGTGAGCTGTGCAAGACCGGGCTGCACACGGGAGACTATGTCGCCTCGATCATCCGGGAGGATCTGCCGGTCGGGCTCGTCGCGCCGCTGGTTTTCGTGGTATCCTGCGCTATTGCGTTCGCGACCGGTACGAGCTGGGGCACGTTTGCGATCATGCTGGCGATCGCCATTCCCGTCGCTCGAAATCTGGGCGCTCCCATGCATCTGGTGGTGGCCGCCGTCCTGGGCGGAGGGGTGTTCGGCGACCATTGTTCGCCCGTTTCGGACACCACGATCGTCTCGTCCATGGCCTCCGCGTCGGACCACATCGATCACGTGCGGACGCAGTTGCCCTATGCCCTGACCGCCGGAGTGGCCGCCACGTTGCTCTATCTGGTGGCAGGGCTTCTGCTGTAGGATAGATGCCCCATGAGCTTGTGGAAACAGACCATCGCCGAGGCATTGGACTTGTGCTCGCGGCTCGAGCCGATGGATGGACAAATCGATCAGGCCGCGCAGATGCTCGTCGGGACACTCCGGGCGGGGCGGACGGTCTTCGCCTGCGGCAACGGCGGCTCCGCGTCCCAGGCGGCCCATTTGTGCAGCGAGCTGGTGGGGCGGTATCGCGCGGATCGCACGCCCCTGGCGGCGGTCTGCCTGACATCCGACGGTCCGCTGCTCACCTGTTTGATCAACGATTACGACCCGCTGGACGTGTTTGCCCGGCAGGTCCGGGCCCTGGTCCGGCCGGGGGACTGCGCCGTGGGGCTTTCCACGTCGGGCGCTTCGCAGAACGTGGCGCGAGCCCTGCTTGCCGCTCGAGAACGCGGCGCACACACCGTTGCCCTGCTGGGACGCAGCGGATCGCTCGATTCGCCCCGGCCGGTATTCGGGCTGGCGGACGCCGAGATCGTCGTGCCCGACTCCCGCACGGCGCGAATTCAGGAAGCGCACCTGATGATCATCCATACCTGGTGCGAGCATCTGGACGAGGCTTTTGCCTCAGAACAGTAGGCCGGGCGAGGTGAGCCGGCCTCCCGACGTTACATCGAGAGCGATCAGGGTAATGTCGTCTCCGTGCCAGGCGGAGGCGGGCGTGTGGTCAATCAGCTTGTGAATGCGCGTCAGGAGGCAATCGAGCGGCAGGTGCAGAGCCGCCGTGAGGGAAGGCAGCTTCGTCAGATCGTGCGAGGGCGCGTGCGGATCTCGGCCGCACAGCAGCGCGCTGAGTCCGTCGGTGAAAAAGAGGATCCGGTCCCCCGGGGCCAGATCCATCTCGACGGTCTCAAACCGGCTGTCCGCGAAGGCCCCGACCAGCGGTCCGCTACTGAAGACCTGGCGAGGCCCGCCGTCGGCCGGGACGTACACCGGCAGCGGCATTCCGCCCCGCGCGAACGTCAGTCGCCGCTGGGACTCGTCATAGATCGCGTGCAACGCCGTCACGTATGGGCACTGACGCAGCCGCATGGCGTGCAGTTCGCCATTGAGGCGACGGAGAATCTCATCCGGCGGCACAATACGATACGACCCGTTCTGAATCTCCTTGCCCTGAAAAATCCGCTTGAGGAATACCGTCAGCAGCGCCGCGCCCACGCCGTGGCCCGTCGCGTCGGCCAGCGAGATGCCCAACCGCGTTTCATCCAGCCGCACGATGTCGTAGAGGTCGCCGCTGACCCGGTCCACCGGACGATACAACGTGCGCAGCTCCAACCCGGCCGATGCGATCGGTTCCCGCGGCAGCAGGGCTCGTTGAATCTGCGATGCCAGGGAAATCTGCTCGTCGAGGTGCTGGTAGTTGGCGGTCAGGGCCCGGCCTTTATCCTCCAGGTCCGTCAGGTGCTCGGCCATGTGTTCGAGCACGCCGAAGAGCCCTTCGGCAATAGCATACGTCGGGTTCGCGTTACCGTTGGCCATCGGATACGGATAATCGCGCACGGTGCTGCACCCGGCTGAGGCCGTGTCGGCACCGCCAACCTGTCGTCCACGCCACGACGCCGCTGCGGCTCCGCCACAGTGCCCACATTGTCTTTCGGAAGTTTGCAGGCCCGACTTTACCGGTCGTTGAAGAAACGGACTCGCGTGCCGCGTGAAATCATTTGGTGGTCAGCTCGATGGCGCGGTTCCAGTCGGGCGGCGGGGGATCATCGCGGAGTCGGCGGATCTCCGATTCGTAAAGGTCCAGCGCCAGGTCGCCCTCCCGCAGGCGAGCGCAGTTGTCCAGCGCTTGGAGGGCCTCGTTCCAGCGTCGCTCACCAAACAGAAACATCGCTTCTGCAAAAGCTTCCGCGTACTGGCGGAGGGTCTCGTCCACCTGGTTCGATCGACCGAGCAGTTCGTAGACCATCACCGCCCGTGTCTTGCCTTTGACTTGCAGGCGGCCCAGCCAGCGGAAGGCGTAATCCTCATCCACGGCCTCGTATGTGGCCTGCGAAACCAGGATGGTGGTTCCGAACGCCTTGTTGGCCGGTTCCAGCCGGGCGGCCAGGTTCACCGTATCCCCGATACACGTGTATTCCGCGCGTTCGCCACTGCCGTAGGATCCTGCAAACACGGTGCCTGTGTGAATTCCCGCCCGCATCCGCAGGGAGTCGAACTCCTTCGCGTTGGCCCCGCCGGCCTCCGCCTGCTTGAGCCGGTCCAGCGCGGACCGGCACGCCAGTGCCGCCTCACAGCCCGCCCGGGCGTGCTCCGCGCAAGTCCAGATCGGCGAGTTGAAATATGCGAAAATCCCGTCTCCCATGAACTTACTGGAGCCTCCGTGCCGCAGAAGCACTTCGGCCATCGTTCCGAGATAGCGGTTCAGCACGGTCTTGGTGCGCTCCGGACCGATCGCTTCAGACAAGGTCGTGAAACCCTGCAGGTCGCTGAAATAACACGTGACTTCCGCCGGCTGGGGAGCGAAATCGGCCTCCGTCGCCCCCCGGGCAATCTGCGCGGCGATGGCGGGCGAGGTCTGCCTGGCCAGTGACCGGGCAATCAGCCGTCGCTCCCGTTGCTCCACGACCTGCCGGAACAGCGTGATGAACGCCCAGGAGACGAACAGGGTGAACCAGCCGGGCACGGTGCCGGTCAGGTACCAATCGCGCCAGCGCAGGGCCGCGCCACTGCCGGCCGCCAGCAGACCCATGAGCAGCAAGACCCCGAGAAGGCTCACACGCGGGTCGCGCCAGGAGGTGAGAACTGTGATCAACACGCCTGCGAGCAGAACCACGAGCACTCCCTGCCCGCGCGTCGACATCCGGGGGAATCGATCCTGCAGCATGGTGTTCAGCAGGTTCGCGTGGGCCAGCACCCCGGGCATGTTGTGGAAGACTGGCGAGTTCACGACGTCGCCCAGGGCCGTGGCGGTGTAGCCGACGAAGCATACCCGACCGTTGAGGATCGG
>JBPOIK010000130.1:0-8108 GCA_052034525.1 Planctomycetota bacterium | reverse complement strand
GCTTGAGCATTGCTGCGGCAAGTTCGTATGGCCGACACGGCGGAACCAGCAAACCCGTCCGGCCATCCGCCAGAACATCCCGGTTGCCCGGCACGTTGGTGGCCACGATGGGCAGGCCGGTGGCCATGGCTTCCAGAAGCGAGTTCGGCAATCCCTCCGTGCGCGACGGAAAAACGAACAGGTCAGCCGTTCGCAGCAAGCGGGGAACGTCCGATCGACGGCCAGCGAAGTGAATGTGATCGGTCATCCCACTTTCCCCCACCAGTCTCTGAAGCCGGGGTTGTTCCGGACCTTCGCCGACGATCAGAAGCTGAAGGGGGATCGCTTGCCGGACCAGTTGCGTCGCGGCAAAGATGAGGTCGTCGACCCGCTTGACCGGATCGAGTCGGCCGGTCCACAGAACCACCGGCGCTTCCGCGTTCAACCCAAGCGACGCTCGATCGATCGGATCGGCGCGTCGGATGGGCTCGGCGTCGATGCCGCCCTGCACAAGGACCAGGCGGTGTGGAGGGACGCCGGCCCGCCGGGCCAGGTGGGCCACTACCGACGGAGAGTTGCCCACGACATATCGGCACCAGGGGTGCGTGTACCGCTCGACCGTCAGGTGCCAGGCTCGTTCCACTTCAACGGTCTGGATTTCGCAGATGAGGCGTTGCCGGGGAAGGCTGCCCAGGCTGGCGAACAGCCGGGCGGCCACGTTGGCGTGAAACAGGAAGGAGTGAACGACGTCCGGTTGCGCCTGGAGGATCCGGCGGCGCAGGCGGGGGAAAATGCCAAGGTCCCACACGCCGCGGGCACCGCAGGCGTCCGTGGGAATGCCCGCTTCGTCCAGCATCGCGGAGACCGGCCCGGGCGGCGCCAGACAAATGACGCTGACGTCGTGCCCCGCATCGCGCATGGATCGAGCCAGGCGGTACAGGTGCAGCGGCACGCCGCCGGTTTCCAGGTCCGTGATAAGGTACAGCACTCTCACGTGTTCGCGCGTCTATCCGCCCGGATCAGAAATCGCGCCGGCAGAACCGCCACCCCGCCATCACCACGATCACGGCCTCGAACGCGAGCGAACTGCTGATGGATCGGGCAATATTCACGTCTGCCATCGCCTTTTCGCCCCTGCGGACATCTTCGACGACAGACCGCTCCGCCTCGGAAAGGTCGGTCCCCTCGAAGCTGACGTGCTGGCTGGGCGTATCGGCTCCAATCAGCTTGCCGGCAATATAGGAGATGTCCCGGGTCTTGGGGAGAACGTCCCTTGTGATGCTTATGGCGGCGTACCACGAACCCGGCCCCTGTCGCTCCGCCATCTGCTGAAACGACTCATACGCGACCTGGGGCACCCAGATCAGGCACCAGACCACCAGGGTGAGCAGCACAGAGGTCAACGCGCTGCGTGTCAGAATACCGAACAGAACGGCAAAGCAGTACAGATAGCTGAACAGAATCACAAAAAGAGGGATGAACCAGAGATAGGACCACAACCAGAGATTCCACCGGACGCCGGCCACCAGAAACGTCAGTCCGATGAAAGCCACGCTCTGCATCAGAATGAAAACCATGCTGCCGGCATACTTGCCCAGGAAAAGACGCCATCGTCGCATCGGCTTGGAGAGGAGAATCTCGACGGTGCCCTTCTCCATGAATGAGGGAAACACGCCCGCCGTGGCGATGAGGGCCAGCACCAGGCCCACCCATCCCAGGTAGAAGTCGGCGAGACCGTGCGCCAGAATCCCAGCCAATGTGGATGTCCGCAGGCTGGAACCCATCGCCAGCTCCGACGATTCCCACCGCCACATCCCGAACAGAAAGCTGATCCCCTTCTCGTCGAATCCAACACACACCATGACCAGCGCGACAAACAGGGATATCCCCAGCATGACCCAGAAGAGCTTGCGGTCGATCGCCTCGCGGAACGAGTCCTTGATAAGTGCCCAGGTCTGCATGGTGCGTAGTCCTTCGGCTGCGGCGCTCTACCGTGGCGTGTCCAGGCGGCGGGCCACGGGAACGGGTTTGCCCTCTCGGCCGCCGATCACTTCCAGCAGCACGTCCTCCAGGCTGAACCGGTGCGGCTGGACCGATTCGATCATCCGCCCGTTTCGGCGGAGAAGATCGATCACCTCGTTCACGCGTCGGGTGTCGTGCCCGGTGATGATCACACAGCTTCCGTCGCACCGGGCCTTCAACTCGGCTATCTGCGGAGCCAGGTCCGCCAGGTCGCCGTCGGCGGTCACGTGGTATTCCACGGTGTGCTCCGTCAGCTCGAACAGCGTGCCCTGGCGGGCGACGTAGCCGCCGACCAGGATGGCCACGCGGTCGCACACCATTTCCAGCTCGCTGAGCAGGTGCGAGTTCAAGAAAACGGTCTTGCCGCGCGAACGAAGCTCCTGCAGCAGCAGCCGCACGTCGCGGCGGCCGATCGGATCCAGGCCGTCCGTCGGCTCATCCAGAACCAGCAGGTCCGGGTCGTTCATCAGCGCCTGGGCCACGCCCAGGCGCTGAAGCATTCCCGTGGAATACTTGCTGACGCGCGTGTCGCCCCACTCGGCCATCCCCCTCCGCTCGAGCAGTTCCGGAGCCCGCTGACGCCGGATCCGCCGCGGCACCTTCGCCAGTGCGGCAAAATAGTCCAGCACCTGCACGCCGGTCAGATACGGCGGAAACCGGTGGTTTTCGGGCAGATACCCAATGCGGGCGAGCTTTTTGGGGTGGCCCAGCCGCCGTCCCAGCACGGTGCCATGCGCCTCGTCCGGCCGAACCACCGTCATCATGATTTTTACCAGCGTGGTCTTGCCGGCGCCGTTGGGGCCCAGCAGCCCGAAGATCTCCCCCGCGCGGACCTGGATGTTCACCCCGCGCAGAGCATGGATTCTGCCATACCGCTTGTGGACCTTGATGAGGTCGACCGCCCAGTTGGTGATTTCCGTTACTTCCACCAATCGACCCCCTTGGCTTCGATCAGGCGACCGGCCACCGCCTCGGCGGCGTCATCCGGCGCCAGGTCGATCCAGTCGTTCACGGGAAAACGCTTGAACCACGTCCGCTGCGCCTTGGCCAGCCGCCGCGTGTTAATTTTGATCTTTTCCACCGCGTCTTCAAGGGGCAGGCCGTGCTGCAGGTGCTCGATAATCTCGGCATACCCGACGGCCTGTCGTGCCGTGCGGCTCAGTGGCCGCGGCTCGGCCAGGAGAGCACGGACTTCCTCCACCAGCCCTTGTTCCATCATACGGCGGACCCGGGCGTTGATCCGGCGGCTCTGATCTTCGCGCGCGCGGCGCAGACCGATCAGGCGGCATTCCAGGTCGGTCCGCCACTGTCCCCACTGGGTCTGAAGCCGGCTGATCGGAGTGCCCGTCTGCTCAAACACCTCCAGGGCCCGGACGATGCGTCTCAGATCGTTCGGGTGGATGCGCTGAGCGGCCTCCGGATCGACGCGGGCCAGCTCTGCGTGCAGGCAGGCCGATCCCTCGCGGACGGCTCGCTCGCGCAGCCGTTGCCGGAGACCCGCGTCGGCGGATGGCCCCTCAAACAACCCCGTCGTCAAAGACTGGATGTACAGGGCGGTGCCGCCCACGCACAGGACGGCCCGACCGCGGGCATGGATGCTCGCGATCGCCGCCTCCGCCTGCCGGACATACTGGGCCACGGAGAAATCCGCGGACGGCTCCACCACGTCGATCAGATGGTGTGGAATCCCGGCTCGAAGGGTTGAATCGGGCTTGGCCGTTCCGATGTCCATGCGACGGTAGATCTTCATGGAGTCCACGCTGATGATCTCGGCACCCAGGCGGAGGGCCAGCTCCCGGCCCACGGCCCCTTTGCCGCATCCGGTGCAACCGAGGATGAAGGTGACTGGTGTGGCCATCGAACCAACCCTTGACGCATCAGCCGGGCACTCTATGCTCGACACTCACGAAGGCTAACACAGGAGGCCGCCCATGAGAACGTGCGCGCTTGTATGTCTGGGCATGTTTGTGCTGGCTGCCGTCAACGGCTGCATCCAGGCCAGGGCCCCGGAGTCCATCGTCATCGGCGCTCCGCGAGAACGGGTAGACAGCTCGCGGACACCGCAGACCCGGTCGCACGACGAGGCGCAGGCGGAGTTGGACAAGGCGTACCGGCATATCCGGTATCTCGAGCAGGAAAACCAGCGTCTGCGGCACAAGTATGAGGAAGCCAAGAGAGACAAAGACGACTACAAACACCGGTACGAACGCCTGAAAGACCGCTCCAAAGACTGACCCACATCCAGACGTCCGCAGACGCCCTTTCGCTGCTCCACAAGCATGGCAGGGCAGCTCATAACCTACGTATTTATAGATAATTATACGCTTTTCTGGGCTTGGATTTCTGCCATCCTGACAGACCCCCCAGCCGAAAACCCGCCACAACACTTCGTAATCAATTGCAATAACAGTAGTTACAAAAACGCCTCCTCTGGCATGCGCCTTGTAATATGAACTTCCGACGGTTTTTTGGGCTGTCTGAACCAGGGGATCGGGGCTGCGGCCCCGCCAGCAAAAAGAACCAGGAGGTGTACTATGCTACCTGTTTTGTTTACGCGAACGCGGATGCCCGCTCTGTTCCCCAACCTCGGGCTGACGCCTTTCCAGCGGATTCTGGACGTGTTTGGTGACGAATGCCCCGTCTGTGCGCAGTCGTTCGCCGTGGATGTGCGGGAGGAACCGACGCGATACGTCATCGAGGCGGACCTGCCCGGCGTGAGCCGGGACCATCTGGACCTGAACTTCGAAGGCGACGTGCTGACGATTCAGGCCCGGCAGAACATCGAGCGCCAGGACAAGGGCGAGGGGTATCACGTCCGTGAGCGGAGCTGCGGCGTGGTATCGCGTCAGTTCCGGCTGCCCGACGCAGTGGATCGCGATCACATCGAGGCCGAGTTGAACAACGGCGTGCTGAGCGTGATTCTTCCGAAGGCGGAATCGGCCAAGCCGAAGAAGATTGCCGTGACGGAAAAGTGACGCGCCGCGCATACGTGCCGATTTGAGGGGCGCACCCGCGGGTGTGCCCCTTGCGTTTTCTGCCGAATTGGCCGGCCCGCCCGCCCCTCGAGTGAGGGACGGACGGGCCGGGTTTGTGAACCAGACTGAACGCCGCCACGTGCCTGACGCGCAGCGCTCCGACATCACGCGGTCACGGACCCGTCATCACGGCCTCCAGCTCAAGATAGTCTGCCAGGTCGATCACGCCGTCCGTATGGACGTCGTAGCACTCGCACGCTTCGCTTGCCGGGCCCGTCGGATCGAAGCAGGCCTGGAACCCGGCGAAGTCCAGCAGGTCCACGGCGCTGTCCAGGTTGCAGTCGCCGGCGATACAGCCGTTGGGCAGCACCGGCAGCCCCGCGGGCGTTCCCGGACACTCATCGCAGACGTCGCCGACGCCGTCGCCGTCCTCGTCCGCCTGGTCGGGATTGTAGTGGTTCGGACAGTTGTCGACGGAATCACCGACACCGTCTCCATCGCTGTCCAGCTCAATCTGGGTGTACCAGCAACGCGGCTCGCGGTTGCCACTGCCAGCCGCATACGGCCCGCCGCCGACGCCCAGGAGGTAGTGCTTGCCGCCCACCTCGTACGAAACCGCTGCTCCGCGGGCGACAGTGGCCGGATATGTCGGGCCGGTCCGCCAACCGCTGATGGCACCGGTGTCCGGATCCACGCTGGTGTAGAACACCGTATTGGTGGGGGTGTCTCCTGTGAGTCCACACATCATGAAGATGTACTCGTTGTTGACCACCGCACAGGCGTGTTCGTAGCGGGCGGAAGGGGTGTCGGCCGGGTCACGAACCCATGAGCCTAGACTGCCGTCGCTGTTGATCGTCGTGCGGTACATGCCCGACTCCGTAGTCTGGCGGTAGTTGCCCGCCACCCGGTACAGGAAGTCCTGGGTGGTCCCCTCAATGATGGCCACACCGTGGAACCACGAGGCGTTGTCCGGGGTGGGGGTCGTCGATACCCAGGGGCCGAAATCCCCGCCGGGAGTCAGCTTGCTGTAGTAACACGAGAACTGATTAACTCCGTCGCCATTCTCGCCGTTGATGATGTACAGCGTATCGCCGAGAGTCAGCGTGCCTCGCCCAAACGCATCCATCTGGACGACGCCACCGGCACTGTCGGGGATGGTGACGGGCGAAAGCACCCACGATCCAAGCGTGCCGTCCGGGTTTTGATTAACGTAGTAGCAGGTGTTCACCCCGTCATAGTTGGCGAGCCACCCGCCCCACACGTAGATCCGGTTGTTGTATGCCCCGGCCCCGTGCGCCGCCAGCGCCACCGGCAGGCTGGTGGTGGCTTGCCACGTCCCGACACTGCCGTCCGAGTTCACGGGAGCGAAGTACACGCCACTGAACGCGGCCGGCGCCGAGTTCGAGCGGCCGCCGATCACATAGACGTATCCGTTCAAATGAACGACCTGCGGGTCGGTCAGCCCCATCGGCATCGACGAAGTCTGAATCCACTTGATCGCCACCGGCGGCGAGGAGAACTCAACCGTGACCGGTTCCGACGGCGGACTCTCCACTCCGTTGACAATCTGGGTTGCCGTCAGGATGTCTCCGGCCGTCAGCGGCGGCAATCCCACGGTGGCATGAACGATGCTCGCGCCGCCGGTCGCCACCTCGACCCGTTGAACTGAATTCACATACAGACGAACCTTTGAGGCCGTGGCGTGCGGCAGGTTCAACACGTTGTAGATGCCCACCTGCGCGGTCAGCGGCACCACTGGGGCAGCAATCGCCGGCGCCGGCACGCCTACCGTCACAGCAGCCGAGTCGGGTCCCTCGATCCCGGCGATGGTCTGAGTAGCCACAATAGTGGCGCCGTCCACGAGGGCCGTGGTGGGAACGGACACCGGATCGGTCGCCGGATCAGCCACCGATCCCAACATTTCATAGTTGCCCTCGGAAACCAGTCGATAGACCGTAACCTGTTCAGCCAGCCCCTCTGCGAAGTCGGCAACCGAAACAATGGTCTGCTTGGGAACGAGGAGGGTCGGCAGCGTCACAGCCGGTACGCCCACGACGCGCCCCACCGACAGACAGCTTTCCGTGCCTCCGACCGTTTGTGTCGCCGTGATCGTATCGTCGTTCATCAGCGACAGGACCGCGACGGAGGCTGTGCCGCCAGGGAAGGGACCTGCGATCGAGCCGATCGCGCTGCCCAACTGGGCGGAAAACACCGTCGCCTGGCTGGCCGTCTCGTCCAGGTCCGTCAGATCCACGGAGGCAACGCCGGGGTACAGCGGTTCCACAACAACAGGCGACTCCACGGGATTCGGAGGCCCGAACGGAATCGGCGCGCCGCCCAACGTCACCGAGATGTCGTCATACATCTCCCGGATGCCGTTGTTCGTATACCCGTTGCCCAGAATGACGTACCGGAACGGCGTGGTCGGATTGACGCGCGGCACGCCGTTTTCGTACAGCGGCGTTCCATTCGAGGTGATCGGGTTGCCGGCGGAATCATGCGGCACGTTGACAAGCTGATCGTCAATGTAGAAGTTGACGACGTCCGTCTTCACCTCAATCTGCATCTTGTGCCACACATCAGGAACTCGGTCCACGCCGGTCGCGGCGTAGTCGTAGTAGAAGTAGTCGCTGCTATAGCCATCCATTGCCGTGACCGGTGAATTGGTCATCGTGGTGTACTGGGTGGTGTACGCCCCGGTCAGGCCGTTCGTGAACCCGAACCCCACCGCGCCGTAGGCCCGGCTGAGCGAGGATGTCAACTCAAACCGGGTCCGCGCGCTCGCAAGGTTCTTGTCGTGCTTGAAGCGGTAGGTGACCAGCAGCGGCTCGGCGTCCGTGCCGTTAACGGAACCCATGTCATAGTACAGTCTGGAGTGGGTAACCGCCGCGGTTCCGTAATCGGACACCAGAAGGTTCTCGCAACTGCTGGCGCTGCCGGTGTCCAGCAGAAACCTCCGCTCACTGGTGGGGGTCTCCGGAACCCAGATGTCCTCCAGCTCTGTTTGATCCGCGTAGCCGTCGAAGTCCTCCGCCAGGGCCGTGCCGGGACCGTACACGTTCACCGACGAGGACAGCCCGCTCCACTGGCCGTTCGCCTGCTGACGGGCCGTCAGCACGTCACCCGTCGACA
>JBPOIK010000054.1:0-38324 GCA_052034525.1 Planctomycetota bacterium | reverse complement strand
GGGACCGGAGGCCCGCCAGAAATACGGTTGGCCGTATTCGGGAAACAGCTTGCGGCCGATCGTCTTGGCGGGGTATCGGGGGCTCTCCACGTGGCCGTCAAGATACGCGATGCCGGTGCGGCCCGTGGGGGTCCGATTGCCCGGCGCTGCGGCCGCCGAGTGGCGGGTGGCGATTCGATCCAATCCGTTGAAGCTACCGTCGGGGAAGCCACCGTTGATGTTGGTGTTGGGGTGTTCCTCGAACAGCGTCATGAAGCGCGAGGTGGAAAACACGACGCGCTGCCCGGCGGTGAATGAACGTGTGCCGCGGCCGTCGGGCAGCGCGTTATTGAGCGAGTCGGCCACGTACGTGAAGCCGCCCAGGCTTTCGGGGGGCCTGTACCCGACAAATGCGTTGAGTGCGTAGCTCAATCTGCCGTTGCCGCCGCCGCCCAGAAGCGAATCGTCCGCCGGACCCGGATGGTCCGCGGGGCATGTATAGACGGACTCGTCTCGAAGATACCGGAAAAGCGTGCCCTTGCCCGGCACGTCGGCGACGAACTGTGGATCGAGGTGATAGGGCTTTGTGTACGGCGGTGTGACGCTGAGGTTCACGATCCGATCGCGTGCGCCGTCCCAGGTGACGCCGGCCGGCCGCGGCCACTCGGATCCGAACAACCTCTGGAACCAGAACAGGCCGTGCGTCCCGGGAAACGCATCATAGTCCGTGTTGTAAAGGAACAGGCCGTTCATGAGCTGCTTCATGTTCGAGCGACAGACGACGCTGTGTACCTGGCGCCTCGCGGCGGAAAGCGAGGGCAGCAGAATGGACAGCAGCAGCGCGATGATCGAGATGACGACCAGCACCTCGATCAGCGTGAACCCCCGCAGACGCTCGGATGAACACCGCCGGGCCATGCCCAGGCCTCCTCAAACGGGAAAGGCGCACTGTGTCTGCTCTGCCAATGGCGCCCCCTGTTCTCCTGACGAACGATACCCCCCGGTGGACGACAGCGGGTTTCAGTCCGGCAGGACGAAGCGACCGGCGGCTGCCCATTGAAACCGCCTCAGACTTTGCCGCAATTTTTGTATCGACAATGGGTTACAGGATTCTTCCACCCTTGATTCGTCTGGTCGACCGTTTCCTGTTCGATCCTTCCCTTTTGACACTCCCGGCCGCCCATGTCCCGGTCATTGCGACAAGCGGCACAAAGAGCTGCGCGACATCGTGATGCCGGTCCGCTCAGCCGGCACTCGAATGAATCTTTCCGCAAGCCGTTGGTGAACCGCATCCGGCGGGGGGGGTTGGCATGACGCAACGATTGGAGAAGCTATGAAGTGAGCCAACCTCGGCCTGGTCGTTCCGATGGGTAGTCTGCCGGGTCGGCCCAAGCCGATGGTTCAGAGAACCCGAAACCCTGTTTCGCCTCCGTCACAAAGGCACGGGCGTCTGTATGAATGTCCCCCGCCGGGACAAACGTGCTATGGATCGAGAGATGGCCGCGGCGGCGCAGGGATGGACGTCGTCGTCGGGGCCCTCCAGCACTGAGGCCGAACATGGAGTGGATCGCAAGATATGGTTGGCTTCGGGCCACTCATGGCGGATACCTGGTGGGTCTGGCGTTCATCCCGCTGTTCGTTGTGCTGAGCTGCCGCCTGTTCCGGGTGCTCTCCCCGATACGGGCCGGCATGGTTATCGGATTACGCGCCCTGGTTGTGACGCTGCTCATCCTGGCGTTGGCCGGGATGGAGCACGTTCGAAAGATAGACGACCAGACGGCCGTTTTTGTCCTGGATACGTCACAGAGCGTTCCGCAAGACTGCCAGCAGCGCGGGTTTCAGTTCGTCCGTGACGCCACTCGATGGATGCGGGCCGGTAAGGATCAAGTTGCTCTGGTCAGCGTCGGTGGAATCGCGAACGTGGAACAGCCGGCCCTGTCGAGTCTGGTCGTGGATCGTCCCGCCGGCGGCGGGCGGGCGGACCAGACGAATCTGGCCGCAGGCGTGCGAATGGCCACGGCACTCCTGTCGCCGGGTATGGCCCGCCGGCTGATAATCCTGTCCGATGGCAACGAGAACGCCGGCGACGTCATGGCCGAAGCCGACCGGTGCCGGGCGGAAGGAATTCCCATCGACGTTTTTCCGCTGACGTACGTTCGGCACCGCGAGGTGCTGTTCGAGCGGCTGTCCGCGCCCGCCATCGCTCAGGCGGACGACCGGATCAGCCTGGACATGGTGCTGCGTTCCACGGAGCCGGTCCGTGGCCGCATCGTGCTGCATCACAACGACGCGCTGGTCACTTTCTCGGACGAGACGTCGTTCGGCGCCGCGGTGGAACTGCACGCGGGCCTGAACCGGTTCTCGGTGCCGATCGAGCTCTCCAGCCCGGGTGTGCATCGATTCCACGCGCGGTTCATCCCGGACCGGCCCGACGCGGACGGCATTCCGGAGAACAACGAGGCACAGGCCGTCACGATGGTGGGCGGTCGACAACACGTGCTTGTGCTCGAAAACGCGGGGGAATCCGCATCCTCCGATGCCCTGGTCGACGCTCTGGAACGCTCCGGCATCGAATGCGTGCAGCGCACGGTCGACCAGGTGACCCTCCCGCCCGAATCCCTGATGGAATACGGGCTTGTTCTGCTGTCCAACATTCCGGCACACGTCATGTCCGACGCGATTCAGCAGACTCTTTCGTCGTATGTGCGTGATCTTGGGGGCGGTCTGATCGTCGTGGGGGGCGACCAGGCATACAGCGTCGGGGGCTATTACAAGACTCCGCTGGAAGCAATTCTTCCGGTCGAAACCGACCGGAAGAAGATCCTGCTGCTCAGTCTGAGCATGGTCATCGTCGTGGACCAGTCGGGCTCGATGGACGGTGAGAAGATCGCGCTGGCCAAGCGCGCCGCGATGGAAGCGGTGGGCCGGCTGACTTCCTCCGATCGGATCGGCGTGGTGGCCTTCGCCAGCGACCACCACTGGGCGCTGCCCCTGACACCGTGCGTGAACCGGGCCGACATCCGCAAGCGGATCGCCGAAATCGGGGTTGGCGGCGGAACCAACATGTACCCCCCGCTGGCCGACGCCGCGGCGGCGCTGTGCCGTGAAAACACGAACCTGCGCCACGTCGTCGTGCTGACCGACGGCCAGACCATTCCGGGGGATTTCGACGGTCTGGCGGCCCGGATGGCGGACGCGGGCATCACGCTGAGCGCCGTGGCGATCGGGTCGGATGCCGATCTCAGTCTGCTTTCCCGGCTGGCCCGCCGGACCGGGGGGCGGATGTACCACACCGGCAGCGGCCGCGCACTTCCGCAAATCCTCGCGCGGGAAACGATCATCGCGGGTCGCTCCGGATTGTACGAACAGTCGTTCACGCCGGAACTGCGGGGTTCGGCCGAGTCTCCGATCGTAATGGGCATCACTCCGCAGGAGGTTCCGCCGCTGCATGGACACGTGATCACCGTGGCCAAGCCGCTGGCAAGCGTTCCGCTGATACGTCGGACCGACCGCGGGGCCGATCCGATTCTCGCCCATTGGCAGGCGGGGCTCGGGCGCGTCGTCGCATTCACCAGTGGAATGTGGCCTCGATGGGGACGGGACTGGGCCGCATGGCCCGGCTTCCCCAAGTTCTGGTCACAGGCCGTTCGGTGGGCGGCACGCCCGGCCGATTCCACGGATTTCGAAGTAACCACGGCGGTGGACGGCGATTACGCGAAAATCACACTGTCGGCGGTTGACCCCGTCCCTCTGCTTCATGGAGGCATCGAAGCCGTGGCCCGCGTTGTAACGCCGGACGGCGCCGCGCAGCTTCTGGAACTGCGCCGATCCGGGGCCGGACAGTTCGAAGGCACGTTTCCCGTCCGCAACTCTGGGAGTTACATCGTGCGTGTGGTGTACTCGTGGTTCCAGGACGGCCAGAATCGCACCGGCCAGATCCAGGCGTGCGTGAGTCGCGCCTACGCCCGCGAACTGCGCGACCTTCGCTCCAGCGAGGAGCGCCTGCTGAGCATCTCTCGCCGAACCGACGGTCGGCTCCTGCGCCCGGAGAATCCCGAGGCCGTCTTCGAACCGTCGAGCATCCGCCCCGTCCAATCGCGTCGGCCGGTCTGGGACCTCTTCGTGTGGATGGCCCTGCCGGTCTTTCTGCTGGACGTGGCTGTCAGGCGACTGGCCGTCGACCCGATGGAGGTGATGCGACGTATTCGGCAGGCAGCCGGTGGACCGGTCGGCTCCGCTCCCGTCGTGGTTCCGACGCGGCTTGCACGGCTGAAGGAGATTCGCTGGCGAGTGCGGGGGGCCGACCACGCGGTCCCGGCCGCGCCGCGCGAGTCCGACGAACGTTCCTCGGCTCGACGCCCGATCATGTCGGACGCGGCGTCGGCTCGGACAGAACGCAAGGCGTCCGGCGAAAGGCGATCAGGCGGTCTGTCCCCCGGTCCGGCGGTAAACCTTCCGACGGATCCGCCGCAAGACCCCGGCACGACGACCAACCGTCTTCTGAGGACCAAACGACGCATTCGCAACAGAGTCGACCAGACCCACCCGGACGTCGGCACCGACGAAACCCCGGACGCAACGCCCCGTGCCGGCGATTGGGAGGACCAATAGGCAGCGTCTCCGGTCGACGGCCGGCGTGCGAACGGCGTTCCCGCGGCGCAGGCCCGCCGCCCCTCGGGAATCGGTCGCGTGCCGGAGAGAAGCCAGGCTTCATTCAGGATCGACAGAATCGCCGACGCTCCAGCCGTCGGCGGTGCGCCGAACGCGGCGGTAGAGAGTGTCGCGCTCGACGGGGACGCAGCCGGCCTCGCGGATGAGGCGATGCAGCGTGTCCACGGTGATCTCCTGGTGCGTGGAGGCGCCGTCCCGCCTGGTGATGTCGTAATAGACGACCGTTCCATCCAGATCGTCCACGCCCCAGTTCAGCGAGACCTGCGACAGCTTGATCCCCTGCATGATCCAGAACGCCTTGATGTGCGGAATGTTGTCCGCCATCAGCCGGGCGACGGCCAAGGTCCGCAGACTCGTCAGACCGGAAGGGCCGGGCAGATGGGACAGGGCGCTGCCTTCCGGTATGAACGGCAGCGGTACCAGGCAGTTGAAATGGGCCGGTCGCGACCGCAGCGACTCGTCCTGATGCTCGCGGAGTTTGAGGAGATGGGCGATCCGTTCGGCCGGCGTTTCCACATGGCCGTAGAGCATGGTCGCGTTGGTGAAGATCCCCAGCTCGTGTGCGATCCGATGCACCTCGAACCACTCCGCCTCGCCCACCTTGTCTTTAAAGGTTTCATCATGCACACGAGCGTCGAAGATCTCCGCCCCGCCGCCGGGCAGTGCGTCCAGCCCCGCTTCCCGCAGCGCCACCAGAACGTCACGGATGCTCATCCGCGGCCGGGCGATGCGCGTGAAATGGATGATTTCGATGGCGGTGAAGGCCTTGATGCACATCCGCGGGCAGCGTCGACGGATTTCAAGGCACATGTCGGTGTAATAGGAGAACGGCATCCGCGGATGCAGCCCGCCGACGATGTGTACCTCCGTTGCGCCGCGAGAGTACGCCTCCTCCGCCCGATCGGCGATCTGGCCGACCGTCAGCTCGTATCCGTCCGCCGCCCCTTTGTGCCACGGGCGGTAGAACGAGCAGAACCGGCAGCGGAGCACGCAGTAGTTCGTGTAGTTGATGTGCCGGTTGACGTTGTAGTAGGCGTTTCGTCCGTGGCGGCGTTCGCGAACCCGGTTGGCCAGAGAACCCAAGGCGTGCAGGTCCGCCGAGGCGTAGAGCCATTGGCCGTCCTCCGCGGACAGACGCTGTCCCGCATCCAGCTTGGATCGGATGAGTTGGTCGACCGCCGTCATGCCGGCGGATGATACGCCGGATGAGGCCATGCGTCAGCGGGCGGCTCAGCGCAGCAGGCCGTCGAACAGCCCCCCGCCCTCCGTGCCGTATCCGCCGCGAAGCGGCTTCTTGCGCTTTTTGACCGGCTTGGTCGAAGCGACTTCGGGCGGCGCCTCCGCGGGCGGCGCGGCCGCCAGCGCCTTGATGGACAGGGATATCCGCCGATGCTCCATATCCACACCCAGGATTTTGACCTGCACGTCCTGCCCGGGATGCACCACGTCCGTCGGTCGGCGCACGTGGCCTTCGGCCAACTCGGAAATGTGGATCAACCCCTCCACGCCGGGGCGAAGCTCCACGAACGCACCGAAATCGGCCGTTTTCGTCACCCGGCCGGTTACGACGGCTTCGGCCGGGAACTCCGCGGCCACGCCGTCCCACGGATCCGGAGCGGCCTGTTTCATACTCAGGGCCATCCGCCGCTTCTCCGGCTCCAGGCGGATCACCACAACATCCACCATTTCCCCGACGGAAAGCAGATCTTTGGGCCGATGAACCCGACCCCAGCTCATCTCGCTCACCGGAATGAGGGCTTCCACCCCCTGGGTCACTTCGGCGAATGCGCCAAAATCGACCAGCCGCACTACGCGGGCCTTCAGCGAGGTGCCGACCGGGAAGTCCCGTTCCACGTTCGCCCAGGGGTCTGGCATGGCCTGTTTGAGCCCCAGCGAGATCCGCAGCTTGCCCTCTTCGCCCTGCTTGATCTTGAGCACCTTCACGTCCACGCGCTGGCCCACATGCACCACGTCGCCGGGTTTGTCCACCTGCGACCAGCTCATGTCGCTGACGTGCAACAGCCCGTCCACACCGCCCAAATCCACGAACGCCCCGTAATCCATGACGTTGCGCACCACGCCCTGACGGAGCTGTCCCTCCGCCAGTTCGGTCAGCAATTGCTTGCGGGCCGCCATGAACTCGGCTTCCTGGACCTTTCGACGGCTGACCAGGACGTTCTTCTCGCGCCGGTCCACTTCCAGCACCTGGCAGCGGACGACGTCTCCGATCAGGTTGGAAATGTCAAACGTGCGGTCCACGTCGCAGTGTGAAGCCGGCATGAAGCCCCGGATGCCCTTCAGGTCGATCTCCAGGCCGCCCTTGTTCATGCCGGAGACCCGCCCTTCCACGACCAGTCCCGGCTTGAGCGACTCCCAGCTCGCGATCCGGGCAGCTCCTTCGCGCGAGAAGATCTGCAGGTTCGATTCCCGATCGTACCGGTCGAACACCACGTCGATGATCCGCCCTTCGACGGGCTCATCCTCGCCACCCTTGAACTGGGTGCGCGGCACGACCCCCTCCGCCTTGCCTCCCAGCTCCACGAACACGTCATCCCGGTGAACCTTGACGATCTTCACCCGGATCACCGTCTCCGCTCCTTCCGCGGGCGCCGACGAGGGGTCGGCGGTGTCCGCCACGTCAAACATGGACATTTCGGCCAGCGCCTCCTCCTCCTCCGGCGTCAGATCGAGACCTCGCGAGACATCCGGATCGAGAGCGGAAGGCGTGTCCGCCGGTATGGCAGACTCCATCGGGCGTGGTATGTCGTTCATCGTGATTCCCAGTCTGCGTGGGCAAACGCTCCGTTCCTCAAGTATCAAGCTGCCGGTCCCGGATTCTGTTTCATTCCGGTCGCCGCTGATTCGCATTCAGACCCCGCCAGAAGGCACGCCGTCCCGGCTTCCGGGCGCCAGGCCCGGTCAGCCCGTACGATGCGCCGGGCCCTCGTAATTCCGGACTCATCTCTCCATTACCGGCCGACGTTCTCTACCCCGGTGGTGCAACGGGTTGACGGGCTCGATACAGTCCTGTGTTCTCCCTGGATCGCTCCGCCGGAAACAGACAGGCGCCGTTCCGCCGGTTCGATCACCCTTGACGTTAATCGAATGACGGCCCCGAAGTCAAGCCGACGGCCCCGGACGTGCGCGTCTGCGCGGGCAACGCCCGGCCGAGACGGTGTTTGTCATTACCTCCCCTCCCACAACGAGTTCCGACGGTTCTTATGGGACGGTAGTGGAAAATTGCCGCACGCCCGGCCAAGATACCCGCTTTGCATCCGGCGTGAGCCTGAAAGGCGGGGCGCGGTCCCGCCCGACGCCGCGATTGCTTGACAAACTCGTGCCTGCACCCGGTCGATACACTCGCGAGGCTTTGGCCAGCCGGTCCCCGAACGTCGGGCCCGCGCCACGAGCCGCAGGAAGTCAGCTTCGGAGTCGTCCGGCGGCACGGATCGCAGGAGGCTTCGCAGGTGGCGCATTCCCGAGAGCACGAAATGACATTGCAGGCCGGTCTTCCCGTTACCACGGAAGGTGTGCATGCCCCCCGCGGCACCGCGGGCCTGGGCTGGATGAGCTGGCTGGCCATCGCGATCGCGGTGGCCCTGCTGACGTTTCTGATCGTCAACCATTTCAGCGCCGGCGCGCACGAAGACAGCCACGGCGCGGCTCATGCGGAGCCGCCGCCGCTGTGGGCGTGCGGGCCGTTCGTTGCCCTTCTGCTTTCCATCGCGATTCTGCCGCTGGTGCCGGCCACAATGCACTGGTGGGAAAGCAATCGCAATCGGCTGATCGTCGCGCTGCTCTGCGGCTCGCTGGCGTTGCTGTACTACCTTCTCGTCAGCGGCCTGGGAGAGGTGGTCACCAAGCTGGATCATGCCGTGCTGGGAGAGTATGTCCCCTTCATCATCCTGCTGTTCAGCCTGTACGTCATCAGCGGCGGCATTTCCCTGCGGGGCGACCTGGCCGCCCGGCCGGGCACGAACACCGCGTTTCTGGCCGCGGGAGGGCTGATGGCCAGCTTCGTGGGAACGACGGGGGCCGCCATGTTGCTGATCCGACCGCTGCTTCAGACCAATTCCCAGCGCCGGAAGGTGACCCACACCGTCATCTTCTTCATCTTCATCGTGTGCAATTGCGGCGGATGCCTGCTGCCCATCGGTGATCCGCCCCTGTTCCTGGGGTACCTGCGCGGAGTGCCCTTCCTCTGGACGTTCCGGCTCGTAGGCCCCTGGGCTTTCACGTGCGGCGCGCTGCTGGTGATCTATTACCTCTGGGAGCGGTGGGCGTACGGGCGTGAGGCGGCGGCGGATATCGCCCGCGACGAGACGGAGCGGGAGCCGCTGCGAATGCGGGGCGCGGTGAATCTGCTCTGGCTGCTCGGCGTCGTTCTGTGCGTCGCGCTGGTCGATCCGGAGAAGGAACTGCGGCTGATCGGCGTGAAGCCGTTCCCCTTCCTGCGGGAGCTGCTCATGCTGGGGCTGGTCGCCCTGTCGCTCAAGACCACGCCGGGCGGCGTGCGCGAGGCGAACAAGTTCAACTACAGCGCCATCTTCGAGGTGGCCGCCCTGTTCATCGGGATCTTCATCGCGATGCAGATCCCCATTGACATCCTGCGGATCAAAGGCAGCGAGCTGGGCCTGAAGCAGCCCTGGCACTTCTTCTGGGCAACCGGCACTCTCTCCAGCTTCCTGGACAACGCGCCGACGTATGTCGTCTTCTTCCAGACGGCGGAGTCGATCACGGAGGCGGCCGGCCATCACGCCGCTACGCCCGGCGTCCTGGGCCTGGTGGGCGGCGGCGCGCTGTACGAAAACCTGCTGGTGGCCGTTTCGCTCGGCGCTGTATTTATGGGTGCCAACACGTACATCGGCAACGGCCCGAACTTCATGGTCAAGAGCATTGCCGAGCAGTCGGGCATCCGGTTGCCCAGCTTCTTCGGCTATATGCTGTACAGCACCCTGATCCTGATCCCGCTGTTTGTCCTGGTCACGCTGATATTCGTGCGGTAGTCCTCATCCGCTTGGCACGTGAGGCAAACGGAAGTCCCGGGTCGTCCAGGTCCGGGACTCCGCGTTTTCAGGGAATCTCGGCGAATCCGGACCGCCGCGGCCAGCCGCTTGGACGTCCGCCGTGAGCGGGATACCATGCACGCGGCGGGGAGGCCTGAACGGTCGGTCCAGCCCGGCAGGGGCGCCCCACCCGAACGAGGAAACGAAGAACCCGGAATGCCCGGAGCCGCCATGAGCCGTCAGTCGCCCGGCCAGATCGCCCGGATTCTGATCGTGGAGGACCACCCCCAGGTCGCCGAACTCCTGGAGGCGTTCCTGGCGGACATGCCCGATGTGTGCACCCTCGTCGCCCGCAACGGCGAACAGGCCCTGGCGAAAGTGCGCGACTGGGCGCCCGATCTCGTGCTGCTGGACGTGATGATGCCGCGAATGTCCGGCTTCGAGGCCTGCCGCACCATCAAGGAGGACCCGCAGACCCGCGACATCCCGATCATCATGGTGACGGCGCTGAACGCCGACGCGGACTATGAGCGGGCCTGCGAAGCCGGCGCCGATGACTTCCTGCGAAAGCCCGTGAACCGCGTGGAATTGAAAACGCGGATCCAATCGCTCCTGGAACTGCGCCGCCTGCGAATGCAACTGCGGACGTCGCCTTCTCAGCACCCTCCGCCCCCCGACCGGAGATCCGAACCATGACCGAACGCAGCGATCCTCTGTCTGACCTGACTGTGAAGGCTTTTCTGGACCGCCTGGCGGACCGAACCCCCACGCCCGGCGGCGGCGGCGCGGCGGCCCTGACCGGCGCCGTGTCGGCGGCCATGGCGCATATGGTGGGAGCCTACTCCGTAAACAAACAGTCCGACGAAGATCGTCCGGTCGTTCAATCTCTGTGCGATCAACTCATCCAGGCCGATGGAATGCTGCGAATTCTGCTGGACGAGGACGCCCGGGCCTACGAGGCCTTGGCCGCCGCCCAACGAGCCCAACGCCAGGGCCACGACGATCCCGCGGCCACCGCTCGCGCCGTGGCCGTGGCGGTGGCCGTGCCGATGGAGATGATGGCCGTTGCCGGCAATGCCCTTTCCACCATGCAGCAGTTGCTGCCCCGAACGAACCCGCATCTTCTGAGTGATTTGGGCGTGGCCGCCGTTCTCGCAGACGCCTGCGCTCGCGCGGCCGCCTACAGTGTTCGCGTGAATGTCCCTCTCTTGAAAGACCCGGCCCAGCGGGACGAGGTTTTGGAGGAGCTGGCCCGGATGCTCCAGCGGTGTGCCGTTGCCGTCGCAGCGATCGAGTCCGCTCTTCCCGAGGCCATCCGCCCGACGGCTTCCAAAACGCCCGCATAAAGTGTTGCTGAAACACGGGCCTGGGGCAGCTAGAACCGCTAAAGATTGTCCAGCGTTCCACCGATCATTCGGACAGTGGCAAAGTACGGCGATTGAGAAAGATAGGGCGCGTAGCCCAGGGAGTTCAACACGAGCGGGGGAAAGACCCCCGGAGAGGAAACGAGGCCAGCAGACGATGCGGTGAATCAAACGAGGTGTTCAAACGGGTTCTTTCAGGAGGAACGCCAATGTTCGCAGGCAGCACCGAGTTTGTTCTGAAGCTGGTGGATCTCGTTTCGTGGTTGCTCTGTTTCATTGACCAGATTCCGGCATGAAGGCGCGGACGATATGATCGAAGTCATCACGCAGATTGACGACATCATCATCCGTCGCCCGTAATCCTTCGGCACGGGAGCCGCCTGGACAGACGCCCCGCCCGGTCAATACGTGGCGACGTTCAGGCCGGTGCGGTTCCGAATCAGGGCAGCGATGTCACCCAATTCCCGGCTGGGAAGCGGCGTGACAAACGGTTCGCTCGGTCGGCGGGCCACGCTGTAAAGCTGCACCGCAGACACGGTTCCCCCTCTGCCGCGGATTTCGTTCAGTCGGTCGATGAACGCCTCCACGTCCGACGCGTCCGGCGGCTCGTCGTGCAGCCGCATCCAGAGCGACTGAATCACGATCGGATGCCGGAGGGCCGTTGTCGCGATCCCGTCCACGATGTGTTTCAGCGGAAACGATGACCGGTTCACCTTCCGCAGGCGGTCGTCCGTGCCCGCATCGAGCTTCGCCCAGATTTCCCCGTTGTTGGCCATCAGGACATCCAGCGCCGCCGCAACGGCCGGCCGGGTGAGATAACAGGCGTTGGTAATCAGCACGAGCTTCACCTGCGGCAGCGACCATTTCGCCTTGAGCCGCGCGGCGATCTCCACGCTCGCCGGAAACACCGGACACGTGGTCGGTTCTCCGTCCCCGGAGAACGCGATGTCATTGATGCGCCGCAGCGCATCCGGAACCCCGGCGAACTGCGGATGCGTGAAGATGGACCCGTCCACCGCCCACCCGATCATCTGATCCAGTTCGCGTTCGAGCACGCCGGTATCCACGACCCGCACGCGCGGTGGCTGGGACCGGTCCACCTGGCAATACACGCAGGCGAAATTGCACGCGGCGTCCGGGTTCAGGTTGACGCCGATGCTCAGTCCGCCGCTGCGGCGGGAGATGACCGGATACACGTACCGGTTCTCCCCCCACTCGCGCGGATGGTCCGCAAACACACGCGGCTGGTATCGTCTGGTCGTATCGATGGCACCGCTCCGTGAATGCGCCGGCCGGCGTGCCCGCACGCTGCCGGAACCGCCCGCCCGGGTTCGCCCGCCTCTCCACGCTTGACGCGCCCCGGCCTCGGGGCGAATCTGGCGGACGCCGGGACGTTCGCGGCGGGCGGCGGGCTCGAAACCATCCGGCGCAGTATACAGCAGAGGTGCGGGTCGTGTCTCCGACGCTGGTGTGGATTCTTCTGGTTCTGGCGGGCCTGAACCTGCTGGGGCTGGTGCTGTTGTGGCTTCGATCCGGACAGACCGCGGCGGAATCCGCCGAGCCCCTGCGCCCGTTCCTGGAGTCGGTCGAACGGGCTCACGAACGGCTCGAGCGGGCATTCCGGGAGGAAGCGTCCCGGTCCCGCGAGGAATCGGCCGTTCACGCGCGCCAGTTGCGCGAAGAGCTGCTGGGCTCACAGAAAAGCGCCAACGATACCGTACGAGAACAGATGGTCGCCATCGGCGAATTGCAGAAAGGGCAGTTGGATTCGTTCGCACAGCGCCTGGGAAAGCTGACCGAAACGAATGAGAAGCAGCTCGAGAGCCTGCGAAACGCCGTCGACGCCCGGCTCAAGACCATCCAGGACGACAACGCCCGGCGCCTCGACCAGATGCGCCAGACCGTGGACGAAAAACTCCAGGGGACGTTGGAGAAACGCCTGGGCGAGTCTTTTCGGCTGGTCAGCGAGCGGCTCGAACAGGTGCACAAGGGGCTCGGCGAAATGCAGACCCTCGCCGTCGGCGTCGGCGACCTGAAAAAGGTGCTGACCAATGTCAAGACCCGGGGCATCTGGGGCGAGGTCCAGCTTGAAGCGCTGCTCACGCAGATGCTGACGCCGGAGCAGTATGATCGGAACGTGGCCACGAAGGAAGGCAGCAATGAGCGGGTGGAGTTCGCCATCCGTCTGCCCGGGCGGGATGAGGGATCGAAGGTCGTCTGGCTGCCGATCGACGCCAAGTTCCCCCAGGCCGACTACCAGCGACTGCTGGAAGCCCAGGAAGCCGGCGACGCGACCGCGGCCGAGCAGGCCCTCCGACAGCTCGAACAGCGGCTTCGCGGTGATGCGAGGAGTATCCGCGACAAATACGTCAGCCCGCCGGCGACTACGGACTTCGCCCTGATGTTCCTTCCAACGGAGGGGCTTTATGCCGAGGTGCTGCGCCGGCCGGGCCTGGTTGAGGCCCTCCAACACGACTTTCGCATTGCCATAGCCGGTCCGACCACGCTGGCCGCCCTGCTCAATGTCCTCCAGATGGGCTTCCAGACCCTGGCCATCCAGAAGCGTTCGAGCGAGGTCTGGCACCTGCTGGCGGTGGTGAAGCGGGAGTTCGGGCGGTTCGGCGAGGCGCTGGCGGCGGTCCGCAAGAAGCTGGAGGAAGCCTCCGGCAAAATCGACGTCGCCGCCCGGAAATCCAGAACCATCGAGCGAAAGCTCCGCGACGTCGAGAGCCTTCCGGCCCCCGGGCCCGAGCCGCAGGCCCCCGCGCTGGACGACGACGCCCACGAAGACGCCGACCGCTGATCGGGCGCCCGGTCCGTTTCCCGACCCGACCCGGCGGGCCTACAATGGTGTTGTGGCCAGCGACGACGAGCGTATTCAGCGGCTTCGCGATCACATCGCGAACTTTCCCAAAACCCCCGGCGTCTACCTGATGAAGGACCGGTCGGGCCAGGTGTTGTACATCGGCAAGGCCAAGGACCTTCGATCGCGGGTAAGCAGCTATTTCCAGGGCTCGGCCGATCTGTTGAACACGCGCGGGCCGGAGATCGCCCGCATGGTTACCCAGGTGGACGATATCGACTTTCTGGACGCCGACACGGAGGTCGATGCCCTGCTCCATGAGGCCCGGCTGATCAAGGACATTCAGCCGCCGTTCAACGCCCAGCTTCGGGACGACAAGACGTTTCCGTACCTGGAGATCACCACGGCGGATGACTTTCCCGGCGTCTACGTCACGCGCAAACCGCGGTTGAAGGGCAGCAAGCTGTACGGCCCGTTCGCCAGCGCCCACAGCATCCGCGCGGCCCTGAACGCCCTGCAGAAGGTCTTCCGTTTCCGCACGTGCGAGCTGGACATCCGGGAGGACGACGAGTCGCGACGATTCTTCCGCCCGTGCCTGTTGTACTCGATCCACCGGTGCACCGCCCCGTGCGGCGACCGTATCAGCCGGCAGGAGTATCGCCGGGACATCGACCGGCTCAAGCGATTCATGGCGTCCAAGCGCTCCGTCGTGCTGCGACAGATGCAGAAAGAAATGGACCAGGCGGCCAGGGAGCTGCGCTTCGAGGACGCCGCCGCCCTGCGGGACCGCATCCGGGCCATTCAGTCGCTTTCCCTTTCCGGCACCCCGGATGAAAACGTGCAGCCGGAGGTGTTTTTTGTGGACCCCACGCGCGGGCTGGAGAAGCTCGGCGATCTGCTGGAGCTCGAGCGGCCGCCCCGCACCATCGAGGGCATTGACATCGCCAATCTGCAGGGCGGCGAATCCGTCGGCTCGCTGGTGTGTTTCGTGGATGGCAAGCCGTTCAAATCGGGCTATCGCCGGTTCCGCATTCAGAGCGTCGAGGGCCAGGACGATTACGCCATGATCCGCGAGGTCGTCACGCGGCGCTACCGCCACGCGGCCGCCGGAGACGAGTTGTACCCGGACGTGATTCTGATCGACGGAGGGCTGGGACAGCTTCATGCCGCGCTGGAAGGGTTTGCGGCCATGGACCTTCGGCCGCCCATGGTCCTCTCGCTGGCCAAGCGAGAAGAGGAGATCTACATCCAGGCGCGCTCCGCGCCCGTCCGGCTGGCGCGCAACCACGAAGCCCTCCGGCTGCTCCAGCAGGTGCGTGACGAAGCCCACCGCTTCGCCCAGCATTACCACCACATTCTGCGTCGGAAAAAGACGTTCGAAGAAGAAGTGGCCGAAGGCCGCCGCCCCCCGCGGAGAAAACCGGCCGCCGCAAAGAGCAGGACCGGCAAAGGCGCCATCCGCACCGCCGCCGAACTGGAGCGGGAGCAGAAAAACGAGAACAACCCGAAGTGACAGCCGCGCTGGGGGGCCCGCGCGGCGGGTCTAACCCGCTCGATCCCGCCGGGCTCCCGACAGCGGCGGACCCACGCAGGCCACTGCGTTTGCGGAAGGCCGCGAAACCGTGATAGAATGAGCGCGGTCAAGGAAGTCCGCTCCCGACAGTGGAGGGTGGCACGTATGGGCGGCCTCGCGCCATGTAATTCAAGCATGCCGCGATCCGGGGCCTCAAGGGCATGCGCGGAATGGGTCGAGTTCCTCCGGCAACCAGATAATTGATGGCGTAGGCTCGGAGTTGTGGCAATGATTGAGGTTACCCGGGTCGCAGACATCGAAATCGGACACGGACGTCCGCTGGTGCTGATCGCGGGGCCCTGCGTCATCGAAAGCCGCGATCACACGTTGCGGATGGCCGAGGGCATCGCCCGCGTCACCCGGCGGCTGGAAATGCCGTTCATCTTCAAGGCCAGCTACGACAAGGCCAATCGCACCAGTGTGGACAGCTTTCGCGGCCCGGGCCTGGACGAAGGGCTTCGTATTCTGGCCGAAGTCCGCCGCGAGCAGGACATCCCCGTGCTTTCCGACGTGCATGCGCCGGAACAGGCCGGTCCGGCCGGCGAGGCTCTGGATTGTCTGCAGGTGCCTGCGTTTCTCTGCCGCCAGACGGACCTGCTGCTGGCCGCCGCGAAGGCCGGCAAGGCCGTCAACGTCAAGAAGGGTCAGTTCATGTCGCCCGAGGAGATGGCCAATGTGGCGGGCAAGATCATCTCAACGGGCAATCGGAACGTGCTGCTCACAGAGCGTGGCACCTTCTTCGGCTACAACCGGCTGGTGAACGATTTCACCGGCATCCGCCGGATGCAGGCATTTGCCCCGGTGATCATGGACGCGACGCACAGTTGCCAGCTTCCCGGGGGCGCCGGTTCCCAGAGCGGCGGCCTGCGGGAGTTCGTCGAGCCCCTGGCCCTGGCCGGCATCGCGGCCGGCGCCAACGCGCTGTTCCTCGAGGTTCACGACAATCCGGAGCGGGCCCGCTCCGATCCGGCGACCGTCTACCCCCTGGACCGGCTGGAAGGCCTGCTGGCCCGCAGCCTGCGCATCTTCGCCGCCTTGTAACCGTCCCCACCGAACCACCGTTGGGCCGGGGCTGTCCCGGCCTGCGTGATGACAAGCCCGCACGCCGGCACCATGCGCGCGATCATAGACGGGGCGGCGGTGGTGAATGAAGCGCCGGGTAAGGACAAGCCGGAGCGTCTGTGGATCAGCGCAAATCCGGGTCGTCCGCCAAACGAAGCGTCGTGGGTGTGGTCAACGGCGCGGCGATTGCGTTCTGCGCCTCGGTCACATCCGGGCGATGGGGGAAGGAATGACCGGTCGGAGATTCTGGTTGCATTTCGGGCAGGTGTACAGTTTCGCCTCCACTTCCGGCGTGTAGTCCTGCCACGGTCCTTGATCCACCCGCACCTTGGAGTACTGAGCCTTGTCATCGTACTGAAAGGCAATCCGTACGATTCCGTGCCGGGCGCAGGTCCATTCACGCGTGACGAACATCGGCTTGCCACACTTCGGACAGACCTTGCTGTCGGGCGATGCAGGCGCTTCTGTTACCGTGCCGCAGGCCTCGCAACGCCAGGTGACGGCGAAATCAAAATCAGATCGCGTGACGGGCGGAGAGTTGTCGTCCCGACAGCCACAGAGCGCAAGCGTGGCACTCAAGCAGTTGGCAAGCAGCAGGCATGCGATTCGGCCGGGGGCGCGTGTGTTCACTGTTGTTGAATCCTTTCGGGGTTTGCGCCCGCTCACCAGGTCCGCTTACCGATCCACCACCACAGCCGGGCGTGAGCGAAGTTGTAGTGCGCCTGATCGAATGGGTTGTTGTGATAGTTGCACAAGTAGCAATCGCCCGCTTTGCAGTCGTCATAGACCATCTTGAGCGGCTGCTTGAGCATGTGCGAAGTCCGGACGAGCTGAATGTGCCCGTCCAAAGCAGAAATCGTGATTTTCCCGTTGTGACGCCCGGTGATCCAGGTCGGACCTCGGCGGCCGGTGCCCTTGATCGTGTACCAGGAACGTGTGCCGGCGTCGTCCCAGAGAGTGCGTCCGCCGTCACGCCAGGGCACACCATACTCGTTGCTGCTGCCCAGGCTGCAGGTGACCAGTTGATCGTCCGGTCCCACCTCCACCAGCAGAATCGTCTCCGCGGGCCGCTTCGAGGGGTTCTGATCCACGAAAAACGGGTTCCCCGGCATATGGCGCATCAGGTAATTCATCCCGTACCCGCACGACGCCACCTCATTCAGCCGGTCCGTCGGGTCCGGCGTCGCCTTGTTCCAGGCATCGAAATCGAACTTCTTGCGGAACGGATCGCCCGGGCAAATGAAAAGCTTTCCGTCGGCACAGTACTTCGGGAATAGCTTGTAGAACCAGAGATCCTTCTTGGGCAATCCCCACGCGGCTTCGCTCCAGCAGTTGCCAGGCAGGTAGCCGTTGAAGTCGAGCTTATACATCAGGTTGGCCTTGGTGATCTGGTCCTGGGCGGCCATGCACATGACCGCCTGGGCCTGCCGGCGGGCGTTCTGCATCGATGGCAGCAGGATCGAGATCAACAGGGCGATGATGCTGACTACGACCAGAAGCTCGATGAGGGTGAACCCGTACTCTCGGGAGGAACGACAGACACTCCGTGACATTGCCTTCGTCTCCATTCTGATCAGGCCGCCTGAGACGGCCCGTCCCAGCAATCCCAGCAAACGACCAGCCATCACGCCCAAAAAGAATCGGTCAACGAGACGTATCCTAAGTAGTATACCTTACTGTCCCAAGCTACTACAACCGTCTCTGCCGTATTCTTCGGCAGTCCGGGCTGTTTTTTTTGACGTGGGGATCGACGAAAACCTGAGGGGAGGATGATTTGGGAGGATGGAGTTGTGGCTGCGTCTCCAATGACCGGCACTGGAAGCAGGCAGGCACACGGCGGGAGGCGATCATAGGGCTGGGCAAGCTGGCGAAGCGGATGGCCTTCCCCGCTGTCGGGGGCGGACCCGCGACTCCGCCAGGTTCAGGGGCGGGAGCGTGCCCGGTCAAGGTGCCGTCTTCACGAGAGGCCACGGACAACGAGACGACGGGCGACCTTCCGATCCCTGCGCCTGATCTGGAGGCCGCCAGTTTTCCAGCATCTCACGTCAACCAGCCAGCGTACTATCGCCCAGCCTGGCCGGAAGGCAGACACCGCGCCTCGATATCGAGACAGATTAGGGTTTGACTGCACGGTACGATTGGCTTGAAATGGCCCTGCCGTCGAACCGCTCGTCCGGGCATGGCCGGCGCGGCAAGCACGGCGTGCGAGACTCCTCCATGAAGACGATCATCGAGCCATTTCGAATCAAGGTGGTAGAGCCGATCCGCATGACAACCCCCCAGGAACGTGATGCAGCGCTGCGGGCGGCGGGCTTCAACATGTTCCTGATCCACGCGGACGACGTGCTGATCGACCTGCTGACCGACAGCGGCACGGGCGCGATGAGCAGCGAGCAGTGGGCGGGCGTCATGCGGGGCGACGAATCGTACGCCGGTGCTCGCAGCTTCTACCGATTCCAGGATCGGGTGCGCGAGATCACCGGCTTCGAAAACATTCTCCCGACGCATCAGGGCCGGGCAAGCGAGCGGATTCTGTTTGAGCTGACGGGCGCGCCGGGCAAGATCGTGCCGAGCAACAATCACTTCGATACCACCCGGGCGAACATCGAACACTCCGGAGCCGAAGCCGTCGACCTGGTCATCGACGAAGGGCGGAATCCGCGCACCCGACATCCGTTCAAGGGCAACCTGGACCCGCAGAAACTGGAGCGCTTGATCCGGGATGTCGGGGCGGACCGCGTGCCGCTGGTGATGGTCACGGTGACAAACAACAGCGGCGGCGGGCAGCCGGTGAGCCTGGAAAACCTGCGGGACATCCGGCGCATCTGCCACACGTACAACAAGCCGCTCTTCCTGGACGCCTGCCGGTTCGCCGAGAACGCTTTTTTCATCAAGAAGCGCGAGCCCGGCCAGGCCGACCGCAGCGTGGCCGCCATCGTCCGAGACATGTTTGACCTGGCCGACGGGGCCACCATCAGTGCCAAGAAGGACGGGCTGGTGAACATCGGAGGTGTGCTGCTGCTTCGGGATGCGGAGTTGATCCGCCAGGCCCGCAACCTGCTGATCCTGACCGAGGGTTTCCCGACGTACGGCGGATTGGCCGGTCGCGACCTGGAGGCGATGGCCCAGGGGTTCGAAGAGGTCCTGCACGAGGACTACCTGACGTATCGCATCCGAAGTGTGGAGTACCTCGGCGAAAAACTGCTGGCGGCGGGTGTTCAGATCGTGGAGCCGCCCGGCGGGCATGCGGTCTATCTGGATGCCGCGTCTTTCTGCCCGCACATTCCACCGCTGGAGTTCCCGGGCCAGGCGCTGGTGTGCGCCCTGTATCGTCACGCCGGCATTCGAGCGGTGGAGATCGGCAGCGTGATGTTCGGTCGCGGGAACCAGCCGGCCACGATGGAGCTGGTGCGCCTGGCGATTCCGCGGCGCGTGTATACCCAGTCGCATATCGACTACGTGCTCGAGGCGATCATCGAGGTGCATGAGAAGCGCGACCAGATTCGCGGCCTGCGGATCGTGGATGAACCGCCCGCGCTGCGGCATTTCACCGCGCGTTTCGAGGAACTCTGATCGGGCAGGAAGCCGCCTATGCCCACGAACACGGCCACGTCCGTCGGGGCGATCGACGCCGCGGAAGCTTCGCGGTGCGCGGCGTTTCGACTGGTTCGCGGCATGCGGCACGATCTGACCGGCATCGCGTGGGCGGACCTGGACGACGAGCCGACGGCTGTCTGCGTCAAATCAAACGAGCTGCGGCAGGTCTGGCGTGTCGAACGAGGCGGAGAGGTCTTCTACGCCAAAATTTTCCGTAACATCGGCGGCTGGGAAGCCTTGCGCCTGAGGCTGCGCGGCCGACCCGAAATGCGGGAATGGCAGGCCGGCCAGTGTGCGGAGCAACTTGGCGTGCCCGCGATCCGGTTTGCCGCCCTGCTCGAGCCGACCCGATCTGACGGCGACATTCGATCCGTGCTCGTATCGTATGCCGTGCCGAAGGCGATAACCCTGACGGATTTCTGGCAGCGGATTCCGACGCTGCCCGACCCGCCCGATCGAGCCCGCCAATACGCGTTGGTGATCGATGCCGTAGCACGATTGGTAGGAGACGCGCACGCCAGGGGCTTTCTGCATCGCGACACCTATTCAGATAATCTGCTGATCGTCCTCGATGAGTGCCGCAATGCGGTGGAAGCGTTGTACGCCGATCTGGGCCAGGCGCGGGGTAGCCGCCCGATCGCAGGCCGGCGGGCGGCGGCCAATCTGGCAGAGTTGGCGCAGTGGTTTCGAACCCGATCAACCACGGGCCAGCAGCTCAGATTCCTGTCCAGGTATCTCTCGACGCGCTTCGCCAGCGCGTGCGGGGAAAAACGCCGCACGGAGATGCGGGTTGTCCGCAGGCGGTTTGCCCGCCAAGTGGGCCGTCTGGCCCGGCGTCGCCAGCAACGACTGATTGCGAAGCGAGACAGCCGTATCTTTCGTAATAACAATCATTTTCATACAATACGATTCGATGGTGGATGGAGGGGAGTCTTCACCCTTCGCTTTCGGCAGCGGCAGATGGCTCCTCGGCCAAGCCAACCGGATCGCACGCCCGCCGAATGGGCCGAATGGACGCGCAGAGCGCTGACCGCGGGCCCCGATGCCGCTGGGATTGCCGTTGCGCTCGATCAACTGGGTCTGGCTGCCCGGATTTACCGCCCATGCGGCTTCCGGGAGAGGATTTTCTGGGCGTTCTGGGGCTCATCGGCGCGCAGGGCGTTCCGGACGGGGCACCAATTGCGGAATCGGGACCTGCCCGTTGCCGCCCCCATCGCGGTGTTGGAGCGACGGGCGGGGGGATTCGTGACGGAGGCGATCCTGATTACGGAGCCGGAGGGAGGCGGGCTGCAAACGTGAGCAAGAGTGCTTTTTCTCGAATCGAGATCGTGCGGGGCGACATCACCACCCAGGAGGTTGACGCCATCGTGAACGCGGCGAACACGTCTCTGCTGGGTGGAGGCGGGGTGGACGGGGCCATCCACCGGGCCGCCGGCCCGGAGCTGCTGGCCGAGTGCCGAACGCTCAACGGCTGTCCGACGGGGTCGGCGAAGATTACGAAGGGGTAT
The DNA here is from genome assembly GCA_052034525.1 of Planctomycetota bacterium. Lineage (GTDB taxonomy): Bacteria > Planctomycetota > Phycisphaerae > UBA1845 > UBA1845 > JAFGJQ01. The sequence goes on along the minus strand of JBPOIK010000054.1, from coordinate 16,761 downwards.
CGCCTGCCAGCCAAATATGTGATCCACACTGTCGGACCGGTTTATGGTGCCGGAGGCCGGGCGGTGGCCGAGAAGCTGGCTTCGTGCTATCGAACATCGCTGCAACTTGCGGCCGAGCACGGCTGTCGGACCGTCGCGTTTCCGGCGGTAAGCTGTGGTGTGTACGGTTATCCGTTGGACGAAGCGGCGGATGTGTCGATCGGGGCGGTTCTGGCGTTTCTGCAGGGTTCTGCGCTGCCGGAGCGGGTGCGGTGGGTGCTGTTTGATTCGGCGGCTTTTTCGGCGTATGAGGCGGGTCTGCGGCGGGCGTCCGGGCGGACGAGCTCCGGGCTCTCGTGAGAGTGCTGTTGCGGCGTGCGCGGAGGGCCGTGATCGCCTTGACAGGGCTTCTGGTGGCCCGAACAATAGGCGGGTAAGCGACTGGGAAGGGCGAGCAACGCGCTCCCCGGAGGGTGGTGGTGTGCCTGTGGCCCGGCGGCCGCTGTGCCGCGAGGGGCCAGGCCTCCGGGGCAGAAGCAGCGGCCGTGAGACGGCGCTGCTATTCCACCTGCTGGAAATTCGAGCCCTCGCGCTTCCGGGGGTCCGTTTGGCAACCGCGTGAGAAAGGCCTGGGAATCAAAATGAGAAGTCCACGTTTCGCGCCCTGTCGGTACCTGTTGATTGTTCTTTGCGGCGTGCTGATCTGTGGTTCGACTCTGGCGACCGCGGACACCGGGCTGATGTACCTTTCCCGAGGACGGGCTTACGGCCTGCTGGAATCGCAGACGGAACTGGCCGTCGAATTCGCCGCAACCATGACAGCGGCCGAGGGCGGCGTCGTCAACCGGCTCGAAGAGAACGCGGGCGGCACGATTCGACCGCTTCCATGGGGTCGGGCGGACAGTCAGTTCCGGATTCTGGACGTTCCGGCGGTGACCCCCGAGGTGATCCAGTCCGTTCAGTCCACGGCGGGCGTGGCCTCTGTCAACCGCGTATACCGCTTCAGCGCCGATGGTCTGCCATCCCTTGGCACGGGCAAGATCGTTGTGAAGCTGGGGGCGGGCCTGACGGCAGCCGAGCGAGACAGTCTGTTTGACGAGTATGAAGTGGAGCTGGTCAACGCCATCGAGGGGCTTTCCGAAGTGTACGTGGTCCGGCCGCTGGACAGCACGCCGGGGGTGGAGGTGGCGATCGCCGCGGAACTCTATCGCGACGGGCGGACGCTGTATTGCCACCCGGACTTGCGGAATCCGACGCGCCTGCACCAGGTGTCCGAGACCCCAGAAGACGTGTATTTCCCCCAGCAGTGGCACCTGAACAATGTCGGCCAGGAAGGTGGAAAACCGGGCGCGGACATCAGCGCGCTCGAGGCCTGGAAAACCACCAAAGGCAGGACGATCGTAATCGGCATGTATGACGACGCTTGCGATCTGGCGCACGAGGATCTGGTGGACAACTACATCGGCAAAAGCCACGACCCTACGACCAATACGACTAGTGAGACCGCGGCGCTGCCGAAAGGCCTGGATCAACGACACGGCACGGCCGTGATGGGTCTGGCGGTGGCGGCGGCGAATGAGTTGGGGGTGCGGGGGGTGGCGCCGGAGGCTCGGTTCACGGCCTCGCGTGGTATGGGCGAACCGGCCAGCGGAGAGGAGGAATCGGAAGTCTACCTGTATGCCCGGCGGACGGACGTCGACGTGCATATCAACAGTTGGGGCTATATCGCGGCACCGACTCCGGATGTGGTGGCCGACGCGATTCGCATGGCGTTTCAGGGTGGCCGGAATGGGCTGGGCATGGTGGTGGTTTTTGCGTCCGGCAACGAAGGTCAGGAGAATGACGACACGGCGATCTCTTCGCTGCCGACGGTAATCAGCGTGGGGGCCTCGGATTCCACCGATACTCGTGCCGCATACAGCAACTACGGACCCAGCCTGGACGTTATGGCGCCCAGCGGAAGTGACTACAAGGCCGGAATGGTCACCACGGACAACACGGATGCCGCCGATTACCAGGATCCCGGGTTCAACGACGGCACGGATTCGGATGATCTGGACGATCCGAATTATACAAAAACCTTCTCTGGCACATCGGCTGCCTGTCCGGTCGCCGCGGGTGTGGCCGCCCTGGTGCTTTCGGCGAATCCCAAGTTGACCGCGACGCAGGTTCGCGCCGTGCTTGAGCATACGGCCGATCGGATTTCGCCGGCCAAGGCGGAGTACAATGCGATCACCCACAAGAGCCTGCGTTACGGATTCGGACGTGTGAACGCGGCGGCGGCGGTGGCGGCGGCCAAGGACTCCAGGGACCACAAGCACCAGACCTGGCCGGAACCCGTGCGCAACGTGGGCGTCAGCGGAACCACGTTGTCCTGGCAGGCCAACGACGATCTGCGGAACGAAGGAGGAGCGGGAGAGAAACGCGGCGATGTGACCGTCGGAACACTTCTGGTGGAGTCGAACAAAGTCTTTGCGTGGGTGCCGGAGGACGGGAAGGAGTACGCGGTCGGGCAGGAAGTGGCCGACGGCGTGAAAGTGGTGGCGAACTCCAGCGTCACGTCGTACACATTCGCCGGCGGCAAGAAACTGTACTTCGCGATCTTTGCCCGCAATTCGCGAAAACACTATTCCTGGGGCGTTGCGGTGGATTCAAACGGGAATGTGGTGAATCCGGGATCGGACACGGGCGGCGGCGGAGGGGATGGGGGAGACGGGCCGATCATTCCGATCCCGCCGCCCACCACGCCCGAAGTGAGCATCTCCGCGACGCCCTTGTCGGGCTATTCTCCGCTTCTGGTGGAGTTCCGAGGCAACGCGCGGACGGATTCCAACGTGGTCTCACGGCTGTGGGATTTTGGCGATGGGACGACGGACCCGCGCGGCACGGCCACACACACTTATCGAGTTCCGAAAGGCACGTCGCAGACCTTCCTGGCCACCTTTACAGTGACCGATTCGGAAGGGGACGTCGGCTCCAAGTCGGTGCAGATCCACGTTCGTTCGGCCGAAAGCACCGACGAGAACGACAACGGCAGCACGGCGGAGGCGAGCGTCTCGATTCGCATGAAGAACGATGCCGGCGCAACGCTCAACAGCATGACGGTCTACCCCGCGCCGCTGCGGGTGTATTTTGAGGCGCAGTTGAGCGGGTTTCCGGCGGGCTCCATCGTGACGTGGTACTTCGGAGACGGTACAGCGCCGGTGCAAGCGGTCTCAGCCGTCCATGACTACACCGTGGTCGGGAGCTTCCCCGTGACGGTGGTGGTGTCGTCCGTCTTGAGTTCCGGGAGCACGCTGGAGAGGCAGGCGACGACCATCATCCAGACGTCTCCCGGCGGAAGCGCGAATAATAATGATAATGACAACGACAACAGCACCCTGCCTCCGGTGGTCAGTCCCCGGTCCCCGGGAACCTGCGGCATCGGCATTCTTCTTCCGTTCGCCGGAGTGCTGCTGATGTCGCTGTGGCGACGCCGGTTCCGTTGATCGGGTGTTGATTCCGGCCGGACAGGCAGATCGGCCCGCGATCGTCTCGTACAATCCCCTGCGGGGACGGGCGAGACGATGGCGGGCCGTTTCTCTGCGCGAGCCCGCGTCCGTCGCGATTCGAGGCCCCTGATTCGACAGCCCGCGTGCGACCGCCCTCCACGGCTTGGGGTGCCGCCCGCTGGCCGGTACAATTGTGGGGGAGCGCGTCGCGGCCAGGGATGCAGGCAATGACCGGGGCGGATATCTTCGGCGTCTATCGTACGACGCTGGCGATCGTGTTCGGGTGCTATGCGATCGTCCGCACGGCGCGGACTCTGTGGCACTGGCAGGTCGGCACGCGGCGGGCAGGGCGCCGCGAGGCCCTGATGCGCCGTTTCCTGCTGACGTCCGTGGTTCGCGTGCGGCTGCGGCGATTCTGGTTTGACCTGGTGCAGATTGCCGTGCTGCTGGCCGTCTTCGCGTATCTGGTGGCGCTTCAGTCGCCGATCGAAAAAGGCCGCGCCTCCGCGAGGTCGGCGGCCGTGGCGAGTCCGCCCGATAGGCAGGCGATCCCGTGAGCTCGACACCGCCGTCCACGAGTGCTTCGCTGTCCGATCTTCCGCTCGATCAGTTGATCGAGTACGGGCGATCGCTGGGTCTGATTCTGGCGGACGATACGCCGCGGGGCGAGGCTTTGCGATGCGTTCGGGAGCGTCAGCAGTTGCTCGTGGATCTGGACCGGGATGCTCTGCTGGACATCGTGGTGTGGCTGCGGCTGCCGGTACGACGATCCGCCGGCAAGGAGACGCTGGCCAAGGAAATCGCGCGGTGCGATCCGTCCGGTTTTGACGGGCTTTCCCGGCGCGGCCTGGAGGCCTTCGCGCGGCTGCAGGGGCTGACGGTTGGGCCGGATGAGGAGCGCGAGAAGATCGAGCGGCGGCTGTGCCATCGTGGAGGGCTGTGGGGCCGGATGCGGCGAAAGCGCCGCCGGATCATGGGCCGGCTGATCCTGCGCGTGTTCGCCGGCGACGGTGGGGACGGGCCGAACGAGTACCGTTTCCTGCCCGAGGACGGGCCCCCCTCCCTCCAGCGAAACATTGAGCAGCAGGGCGTGGTGGGCGGCCTCGCGCGAAAATTGCGCGGCGTGGCCGATGATTACGTCCGGGAAAAACTGGACGAGATCGAACAGCGGATCGATCGCAAGCTGGACGAGATTGATGAGCGGCTGGCCGAGTGGCGCGACCGCGAAATCGCCAACCGGCTGCGAATTCTGCGCATTACCCTGGTCTTCTCTATCCTTGTGGCCTTGATCTGCCTGGTATATGATTACATCCGGCCAGACTGAGACGGACCATCCGCCGGGTGAGTGTTCGGCGGCGGCCGGAAACAGCGAACCACTGACATGTACGAGAAGTTCAGCGGCAACGTCGAACGTGTGATCAAGCTCGCGGAGGAAATCGCGCGCGAGTACGATATGGAATACGTGGGCACCGAGCACGTTCTTCTGGCGATTCAGCGGGAAGGCACGAACGTCGGGGCGCAGATTCTGGCCCGACACGGCATCACCGGTCCGCTGCTCAAGAACGAAATCGACCGTCTGACGCAGAAGAGCATGGAAGATACCTGGGTTTTCGGCCGCCTTCCGGGCACTCCGCATTTCAAGAACGTGGTGGCCATCGCGATCGAGCAGGCACGTCAACTGGAATCAAAAGATGTTCGATCGGAGCATCTGCTCCTGGCGCTGCTGCGGGAGTCCGGCAGCGTCGCCTACCAGGCCCTGCGGAACCTCGGTCTGTCCCACGAGGCGGCGGTCAAGGACGTGCTGGCGATCGAGGTCGAAAAGGGCTGACAGGCCGGAGCTTGTCGAAACGGCGATCAACCGTTCGCGTCATTCGTTAAACCCAATTGCGTATTCGGCGAAGTCGGCCAGGTCCACGTCACCGTCTTCTTCCAGGTCGGCACGGGCAAACGCGGACGCACTGCAGCCGGGCGGCGGGGTGGAGACGCCGGGACCGCTCAGGCATGTGGCAAACAGGGCGGTGTCGGCGTCGTCCACGTTTCCGTCGCGATTCAAGTCCGCTCGGGCCCAGCGCGGCGTGACAAACCACGCGGCGCGATACTCGAGCATGAAAAGATCCTGATAGCCCAGGTATCGCACTCCGCCCGGTCCCAAATCATTGGCCCAGGCGTGCAGTCCGTGCAGCGGCCAGGTGGGATCGGCCGGATTGGTCGGGTACGAGGGAAAATCCCAGAAGTTGTTCATTACGGTGTAGGCTGTGTCATAGACCCCGGTGACGGGGTTCTTTACGTCGTCCGGATGGGCCAGCCCCCAGCAGTGTCCCATCTCATGCGCCGTCGCCCCGAGCTGGTCGGTGGCATCGGACCACCACCAGACGTAATCCTCCGGCGGAATTCGGCCGGCCAGCGCATCCAGACACCAGTCGCCCAGCATGCACATGCCGCCGCCGGGACCGTGATGCCACTGCGCACCGCCGGCAAACCCGCCGGCGCCCTTGCAGAAGATCACGCTCAATCGCGGCGCGGCGCTCGAGCCGGAGGAATAGCCGCGGCTGCTCACTTCTCCGGTCACCGCCCCCCAGCAGCCGCTGCCGATCGAGATGCCACTGCTGTACCGTTGCGTCGGATCATTCCAATAGATCTGGTAGGTGTTCAGACCGAACCACGCATCCATTCGGACGACCGGCTGAACGTCCAGGCTGGTATCGAGCCCCAAGGCGTCGCCGTACCATTGGCGGACGTATTCCAGGGCGGCCGTGATGTTGTCCAGATCCTCCTGGAGAATCGCCTCCGTGGGTTGATAGCCCGCCGGGAAAGATGCGGGTTTGGGGACGAACAGTATCGGCGTGACGGAGTACGCCGGTGCCCGGTCCTCGGCGAACAGAGGGGTCGCCAGTACCAGCAGGCCGGTAAGTGCGATCTTGAGAACAGTGCGGTTCATTTCTTCTTTCCTCCGTTCGGGCGGGTGCGTCGGCGGAAACAGACCGCGCCCATCGTATCAGAAATAGTGCCGTCGGGACAAGGCTGCGTGGCTGGGTTGTTCTCGTGCCGCGGCGTTTGACCTGCACGGACGGCGAATTCGCCTCCTTCACTTCGATCCTCATGCGGTTATCGGCGTGGGCGCTACGCCAACGGCCTGAGAAAGGACTCGGTGATTCTGCCGGCCGGCCGATCCATTGTCCGGTTCTTCGTCACCCGTTACAGTGCGCGTATGCACGCGCCGCAGGCCGGCTTTGTGTCGACTCCTGAGGAATGCTTCGCCGCAAACCTGGCGGCGCTGCAGTCCGTGGCGCCCGGCTTGGCCGAAACGCTCGCCGCCCAGCCTGTCCCCCCGACCGCTCAGCCGACTCGGGGTCGGGATGGAACGCCGACGTACCTGCTGACAGAGCCCGACGGTCAGCGGGCCTGGTTTGGCGGGACCTCCATGCCCACCATCAGCGCACCGGCCATCCTCGAGCGCAGCGAGGTCGGTCGCGAGAGCACGATGCTGCCCCGCATCGGCTCGGGCATGGAAGCCCGGCTGCTGCTCGAGCGGATCGAGCCTCATTGCGCCGTCTTCGTGTATGAACCGGATCCGGTGCAACTGGTGCTGGGGCTGCGGCTGCACGACCTGGCCGGCCCCCTTCGCGACGGCCGTCTGATTCTGCTGGGCGGGCCGGATCTGACCGGGGCACTGCTGGACTTCTTCGAGCAGCATCCCGCCTATGAGTTTCCCACGCGAATTGTCCGCCCGCCGGAGTTCTCCTGGGGGCGGGTGCATACCGTCAGAGCCGAGCTGGAATCGGCCGGACGAACGGTGGCCGGCCGGCAGGCGGCCAGAACCCTGGCGATCGCGGAGCGCCTGGGCGGCCGCCCCGCGTCCGTGTCGTCCGCGGCGCCCCGCGTGGCCATCGTGACCGTGGACCCCCGGCCGGCCGCCTGTGACGACGTCCGGCGACTGGCCGCGACCGCCGAGGACCTGGGCTGGCCGGCGGCCACCTGTGCGCCCGATCACCCTGGTCGATGCCACATCGTGGCACGATTGGAGACGATTGAACAACACCGGGCGAACCTGGTGTTGTGCTGCCACACGTTCGGCGGCCGGATCGAACCGTTTCTGCCCGAGTCGCTGCGCACAGTGACCTGGTTCGGCCCGACGGTCCGGTTGTCCGCCGCGCTGGCGGAGGGCGTGCCGAAGCGCGGCCTCCATCTGGTCGCCACTCCGTATCAGGCACAGGTGCTTCGTGAGGCGGGCCTGCCCGCCGAGCGGGTCGACGTGCTGGAAGTCGGCGTGGATGCCTTGGCCGTCGCGCCGGCCGTGGCGGATCAGTCCGCGGCCGGGCCCTTCGTCTGCGACGTGGCGATTCTGTGCGACGTGGCGGACCTGCGTGCCGCCAGCCATGTTTCGGCCGAGAGCCAGCAGCGCCTGTTCGAGGCGATTCTGCACGCGGCGCCGAACTGGGCGGAAACCTACGTGCCCGATCATGCCGAGGGCATTCTGACCGCCGCGCAACAGCGATCCGATCGGTTTCTGAAGGACGATCGGATCCGGGCCGGCTTCATCGGGTTGATCCGCGACGCGATCGCGCCGTCCGTACTGGCGCGGCTGGCGGTGGAACGCCTGGTTCGCCAGGGGCGGACCGTTCGCGTCTGGGGCGACGGCTGGAACATGGCGAAGCCGCTGGCCCGACTGCACGCCGGTCCCATACCGCCGGTGGAGGACCGCAATCGGATTTACCACGCCGCCCGAACCGTGCTTTGCCCGTTTTTCGGCGCCCTGACGGCGCGAACGGTACTGGAGGCCATCGTGGCGGGCGGCGGGGTGCTGTTCCGCCAATCCGACGTGCCGTTGCCGGAGCGGCATCCACAGCTCGCCGACGTGCTCGGGGCGGTGCCCACGTATCGTCGGCTGAGCGAGCTTCCCCGCGCGGTCACGCGTCTGCTCCGTCCGCCCGAACCCGCTACGGCCGAGGCCCGCGCGGCCCTGCGGAGCAAAGTCTTGGCCGAACACACACTCGCCCACCGGCTGCGGACCCTTCACGCCCGCGCGCAGGCGGCCCAGCGATAGCGCGGCCTTGCGGGCCGGTTGCCGGTTCGGCGCGTGATAGTGACGACCCGGCGCGGCTCCGAGGTCCGCCCGGGGTGGTCCCTCACCTGGACCGGCCGTAATAGTTTACGTCCAGCGCGTCCAGGCGCTGGAGATGGGTTTGCAGGCGGCGTGAGAAATCCTCCCAGTCTTTCTGAGCCGCCGGCGTCCAGGCCACCTCCGCCACGGCGCAGGCGCGCGGGTACGCCATGATTTCCACCATCGGTCCGTCCGAGATGTACTCCGTCCACACGTTCGCCTGCACGCCCAGAATGTGCCTGGCTTCCTGCGGTGATAGCTCGGCCGGCGTCGGCTCGTATCCGTAGACCTTTTCCAGGGGGATGACCCTTCCGGTGGCGTGGCCGGGATCGTCTTTCCGGTCTGTGTTCCAGAAATTCAGGTAGCAGTGCGACGACGGTGTCATGATGGCGTCGTGGTTCGCCCGGGCCGCGGCGATCCCACCCTTGGTGCCGCGCCACGACATGACCGTGGCGCCGGGCGGCAGTCCGCCCTCCAGGATTTCGTCCCAGCCGACCGGACGCCGGCCCTTGCTCTCCAGGAACCGCGAGATCCGCGTGATGAACCAGCTCTGCAGTTCGTCTTCGTCCTTGAGCCCTTCCGCCCGGATGCGGGCCTGGCACTTCGGGCATGCTTTCCACCGGACCTTGGGGCATTCGTCCCCGCCCACGTGGATGAACTCCGACGGGAACAACGCGAGGACTTCCGTCAAGATGTCTTCCAGGAACGTGAACGTTGCATCGTTCCCCGGGCAATAGACGTCCTCGAAGACCCCCCACGTGGTGCTTACCTCAAAAGGCCCGCCGGTACACGAGTATTCAGGGTACGCCGCCAGGGCAGAGAGGCTGTGGCCGGGCATTTCGATCTCCGGCATCACGGTGATGAACCGGTCGGCCGCATAGGCGACAACGTCGCGGATCTCGTCCTGTGTGTAGAACCCGCCATAGCGCTTGCCGTCCTGCATGCGCCACGCGGCGACCTCCGTGAGTTTCGGGTATTTCTTGATCTCGATCCGCCAGCCCTGATCCTCGGTAAGGTGCCAGTGGAAGGTGTTCATCTTGTGCAGAACCGCCAGATCGATGTATCGCTTCACGTATTCGACCGGCAGGAAATGCCGGCACACATCCAGATGCATGCCGCGCCACGAGTACCGGGGTCGATCCTGGATCTTCAGGCAGGGGATACTCACCGGAGCCGTATCGGCCGGCCTGGCGGCCAGCCGATCCGGCGGCAGCAGTTGCCGAAGCGTCTGCACGCCCCAGAAAAGGCCTCGGCCGGTGGCCGCCCGGATTTCGATGCCCCGGGGCCCCACGAGCATCGTGTAGCCCTCGTTACCCAACGCTTCCGTCGCCGATTCGAGCTGCAGGAAGATCGCCCGCTGATCGTCCGGCGCGGACGACACGATCTGTGGCTTCTGACCGAGCGCCCGCTCCAGCTCGCCGGCCAGATACGCGGCCACCTTTTCCAGGTCTTTGTCTTTGCCGGCGGCCACGATCGGTGCCGCGCCGTCCAGGATGAACGTGCCGTCCAGCATCTCCATTTTCACCGGTTTGGGCACGATGGCCGGTTCGGTCGCGGCAAGCGTTGTCGTACTGCCCACGCCCATCCCCACGGCCAGCAGGCCGCCCACGAAACGTCGAATCATGATCATTCCTTTCCAGATACGAGGTCTGCCGTAGCGCCTTCTGCGGGCCGCCCGCGCAAGATATGAATCAGCACCACGAAACACACCACGGCCAAGGCCAGCAACCCCAGTCCACGACTCCGGCTGCCCAGAATGAACTCGCCCGTGCCGAACAGGGCCGCATAAGTCATCACCACACCCACGAGGACGCACAGAATGTCCATTCCCAGACCCCGATCCGCTTTGACCTCCGGCGCCCGCTCGCGCAGCGGCGCCCAGCCCGGTCCGCCGGGCCGAACCTTGCGGTAGAACGCGATCAGCGTCGGCCAGGGCTCGGGCCGCGTGATGAACGTCACCGCCAGCCACACGACCGTCGTGCCGGCAACCACGATGAGCATGGTGCTGGCGAAGTTGAACGTGTCCGGCCGGTAGCTGTTGATCGTCTTGAGCGTGGTGGCGATGATCATGGAGACCGCCATGGCCGCAATCTCGCTCCAGGCGTTGATCCGCCACCAGTACCACCGCAGGATCAGGACGAGGCCCGTGCCAGCCCCGAGGGCCAGGATGAATTCCCACGCCTGCTTGATGGTCTCAAACTGCCGGGACACCACGATGCCCAGCACGATGGTGACCACCGTCACCAGGCGTGAAATCAGCACGTAATGCCGTTCGCCCGCGGCCGGCGCTAGAAACCGCTTGTACACGTCGTTCACCACGTATGAGGCGCCCCAGTTCACCTGGGTGGCGATGGTGGACATGAAGGCCGCCAGAAACGCGATCAGCAGCAACCCGAGCAGTCCGGTGCCGCCGAGCAGATCCACCATCATTTTGGGGTAGCCGCGTTCCGGGTCCGGCATGCCCGCGTCGTTGGTCAGGCCGGGATAAACCACGATGGAACACAGTCCGACGATAATCCACGGCCATGGCCGCAGTGCGTAATGGGCCATATTGAAGAACAAGGCCGCCAGCAGGGCGTGTCGCTCGTTCTTGGCGGAGAACATCCGCTGGGCGATGTATCCGCCGCCGCCCGGTTCGGCGCCGGGATACCATGCCGCCCACCATTGCACGCAGACCATCACCAGAAACGTGTTGAGTGCCAGGCAGCCGATGCCGGAGGCGTCGAATCGCGGAATCATCCGCAGAAACGCCCGGCCGCCCTCGATCCCGTGCAGGGCGATCAGTTTTTCCTGCAGGCCCGCAACGCCTCCGACCTTGTCCAGTGAGTAGATCGCCAGGACGATCGAGCCCGCCATCGCCACGCCAAACTGAACGAAATCCGTGGCCAGCACGCCCCAGAGGCCGGAGAGCATTACGTAGACGCAGGTCACCGCGTAGAGCCCGTAGATGATTTTCCATGCCTGCGCGTCCGTGCAGCCCAATGTGACGGATACCACCTTAAGCATTCCCACCGTCACCCAGCCCATCACCACGCAGTTGATGGGAAACGCCAGGTATAACGCCCGAAACACCCGCAGGCCCCGGGCGGGCGCGCCCGCGTAGCGCAGTTCGGTCAGTTCCACGTCCGTCAGTACTTCGCTGCGTCTCCAGAGCCGGGCAAACAGGAAGGTGGTCAACATGCCGGACATGAGGAAGTTCCACCAGATCCAGTTTCCCGTGATCCCGTCCTTGGCCACGAATCCAGTCACCGCCAGGGGCGTGTCCGCGGCGAAGGTGGTGGCCACCATCGACACGCCCAGCAGCCACCAGGGAGCGGATCGGCCGGAGCAGAAGAACTCCGCCAGGCTTTGGCTGCCCCGCCGCGTGAATGCCAGCCCGATGGCCAGTGACAGCACGAGATACACGACAACCGTCGTCCAGTCCCACACGCTGAGTTGAATCATGAGATATCCGTTCCTCGATGTCGTTGCACGCACCGGCCATGTGCGGCAGGCGCGGGCCGGGCCTCCGTCGGGCGCGCGGTCCCATCATCATCACCAGGCGGAAGCTCCCTCGCTTGCGGGAACGGACCGCATCACGTTCCCACCACAGCTCCGGCGCGGCTGCCGGTCCGAGAGTGCGCTTTTGTCTCAGCCGGCACGCCGGCCGGCACAAACCGTCAGTGTAACATGTTCGAAGCGGCAGGGTAGCGCGTCAATTCATCCCGGACGGGCACCGGCCCGCGTGCCGCCGCCGTGTGCGGGCCGATGGGCCGGGACAAAGCATCCGCGAATCCCCGGCATATGCACCGTTCCCGCCGGGCGAGTGTTCGTGTAGAATGGCCGGACAGCGACCTGAGGCCGCACGGAGTCGGATTGGCCGGTGCGTCCCTCGCTTGGTGTGGATCTGCGAGACCCTGGAATGCCAACCCCGGCTTCGGTACCCGTGCGATATACGGTTCGGCGACTGACGGCTCCCCTTCCACTGGACGGCAACTGGGAGGCCGCGCCCTGGCAGGACGCCCCCGCGCTGCATCTGACGCACCATATGGGCCCGCAGCCCGCCCACCGCCCGCGCGTGGAAGCACGCCTGCTCTATGACGACGAGGCGGTGTATGCGTTGTGGCGGGTCGAGGATGCCTTTGTCCGGGCGGTCGCTCGCCGGACGCACGATTGCGTCTCCCGCGACAGTTGCGTCGAGTTCTTTTTCAGCCCGTCGGCCCAGGCCGGGCCGAGTTACTTCGCCCTGGAAACCAACTGCGGGGGCACGATGCTGTTCGCCCGGCACCGGCTCCCCCGCGCCGACAGCCTCCTGGTGGACCTGGCCGATTGCGCCCAGATTCAGATTCGCTCGTCACTGCCCTCGCGGATCGAGCCGGAGCGGCCCGAACCGGTCACCTGGTATCTCCAGTACCGCCTGCCCACCCGTATTCTGACTCGCTACCTCCCGATCGAGGCCCCCTCGCCCGGCGTCACGTGGCGGGCGAATTTTTTCAAGTGTGCGGACGATTCCTCGCACCCTCACTGGCTGACCTGGTCGCCGGTGCCCCACGCGCAGCCCGATTTCCACCGCCCCGAGGCTTTCGGCGAAATCGAATTCCTGTGAACGCCGTCTCAGCGCCGGCCCGAGGAGTCGGTCGGCCGGCTCTCCAGGATCGCGATGATCAGAACCACGCAGAAGGTCTGCGTCAGAATCAGCAGAGCCCGCGTCCAGGTTGCCCCCGGCAACTGCAGGGCGGCCAGCGACGTGGCCATGGTCGCCAGGTAGATCGTCAGAACGGCCGCACGCGGCTTCATGCCGCGCCGCGTCAGACGGTGTGAGAAGTGCCGGCGATCGCCCCGAAACGGGCTGTCGCCCGCGCGCAGCCGCACGAGCACCACACTGATCACGTCGTATAACGGAACGGCCAGCACCACCACCGGCACCAGCACGCCGTAGGGCATCACGCCGCGTGCCGGATCGAACTCCTGGTATGTGGTCAACACGGTCAACATGGCCAGGAAATATCCCACCACCAGGCTTCCGGCGTCTCCCATGAAAATGGTCGCCGGCGGGAAGTTGAACGCCAGAAACCCCAGCAACGTGCCGACCAGGGCCCACGCCACGATCGGCACAAACACCTGGCCGCTCTGCATGGCGGCCGACGCCAGGATCGCCGCGCTGATGGCCGCCACCCCCGCGTTCAGCCCGTCCATATTGTCCAGGAAGTTGAACGCGTTGATGATCAGCACGATCCACAGGATCGAGAACGCGAGTGACACCGATTCCCCGAGAAACTCCGCCACCCGCATGCCGAAACCGATTACCAGCACGCCCGCCACGAGAGACTGCACCAGAAACTTGATCCCCGGCCCCATCGGATGGCGATCGTCGGCCCAGCCGACGATGTGCAGAACCAGGGCTCCGCCGACCAGTGCCAGCACGTTCGGCAGGCGGCTGGCGACGCCCGCGGCGTGCAGCCGCAACAGCTCCGGCAGCCGCGGAGCCCATCCCTGCTGATGGGCCAGCCACACCGCAAACGTCCCGGCCAGCAGGGCCCCGCACAAGGTCCAGGTGATCGCGATCCCCCCGCCCAGGGGCGTCGGGTTCTTGTGCTGTTTGTGCCCGCCCGGTTGATCCACGAAGCCCGTTCGCCGCGCCCAACGCCGAACCAGCCCGGTCATCACCACCGAAGCCACAAACGGACCACCGACGGCCGTCAGCACCATCCAATGCATGGCCGCCAGTCTACTGAGGGGAATGCCGTCGGGAAAGGACCCGCCGGGCCGTGCGCCGGACACCCTGATCGGGAACGCCGTTGTCCGCCTTTCCTCGCGGGGGTATGCTCGTGCGTGTCATGAGCACCGCAAGCGATCTGCCATTCGATGAACTGCTGCAGGGCGTGTCCCGTACCTTCGCCCTGTCCATCCCGGAACTGCCTGAGCCGCTGGGGCACTGGATCGGCACGGCCTACCTCATCTGCCGGATCATCGACACCGTGGAGGACCGGCCCGGCACGGACGCGGCCGATCGCCACCGCATGTTTGACGAACTGGCCGCGGCCCTGGGGCCGCCGGTTCGACCCGATGCGGTCGTCGAGCTGACCGAGCGGTTCGCGGATTATCCCGATTCCGACGCCTGTGGCCGTCTCATGCAACGGGCGGGTCAGGTGCTGGCGGAACTGGCGACGTTCCCGTCGGAGGCGATCCGGGCCATCACCGCCTGCGCGCTGGAGATGATTGAAGGCTTTCGCCAAACGCCGCTCACCACGCGCGATCAGCGGCCTCGTTTTCTCTGCAACACCCTCGACGACCTGGAGCAATACTGCCATTACGCGGCGGGAGTCGTCGGGATGATGCTGGCTCGGCTGTTCACTCTCCACCTCGGCGCGGACCCTGCCTCGGTCCCGCCGCAACGGCTGGAACAGGCCCGCCGCTTCGGCCGCGGGTTGCAGATGACCAACATCGTGAAGGACCACCCGGCCGATCTGGCCGACGGACGGGTGTTCATCCCGCCGGAAGCGGCCCGGCGATGCGGGCTGGACCCCGGCGTCCTCAAGCAGCCGGCCCTGCCGCTGCCCGTGCGAAAGCTCATCGTGGCCCGGGCAGCCGGGCATCTCGATGCGGCCTTGGACTACACGCTGGACTTTCCTGCAACCGCGACGGGGATTCGACGGTTCTGCCTCCAGCCGCTGATGATGGCCGTACTCACGCTCGACCGCGTGTTGGCCCACGTGGACACCACCCCCGACGACCGGCCCAAAATATCCCGGGAACAGGTCGCGGAGGTACTGGCCACCAGCCGCCGCCTCGTCAGCGACAACGCCGGTCTCCGCGACTGGTACACCCGGCACCGGGCGGATTTGGGCACGGAGCGCTGAGGGGAGCGGGAGGCTCACGCGCGGCGTGACGGACCCCGTGCGAGCCGGTTTCCGTGTGCGTGTGGTCGGAGCACGAACTCGCATGACGCTTGTGCCGCTTGCTTTGATTGCGTGTGTTCTGACGCCTGTGGGGCAGACGTCGCAGCCGGGGGGAGAACTTCTTCCGGGTTTCGAGGCCGGCCCGCATTTCGGCGAGCAGGTGCGCAGCTACGCCTTCGAACCCGACGTGCTGGTTCACATCAACGCCCCCGGGGTGGATTCTTTCCGGGCGGATCGGCCTGTCCGCGTGGTCATCTTCGCGCTGCCGAACGGCAACACGACCGCCCAGACCATCGGGCGGCGGATGGAGCCGGGTCTGGACTGGCATTTCGACATTCAACACATCGGGGCGCAGATCCGCCGGCTGCGCGAGGTGATGACGGACGCGAACATCGTGGTCGTCTACCTCGAGGCGAAAGGCCGGAGCTGGCCGCGCTGGCGGCAGACGCACGCCGACGGCGGCGCCGTCCTCGTCCGTTTGATTGACTCCCTGCATGAGGCGTTCCGAGGCCGCAAGGTCACGGTCGCGCTTACGGGCCATAGCGGCGGCGGCAGCCTGATTTTCGGGTATGTGAACCAGGTCGAGCGGATTCCCGACTGGATTGACCGCATCGTCTTTCTGGACGCGAATTACGGTTACGACGACGAGCTGGGACACGGCGAGAAGCTCCTGACATGGCTTCGGGCGGACCCGGAGCACCATCTGGGCGTAATCGCGTACGATGATCGGCGGGTTCGCATCGACGGCAAACTCGTGGTGGGGCCGACGGGCGGCACGTTCCGCAAAACGCAGCGCATGGTGGAACGTCTGGGCCGCGACGTGGAACTGAAACACACGCAAACCGATCGCTACGAACGATTCACCGGGCTTGGCGGACGGATTGAGTTGACGCTGGTCAATAACCCGGACGACGCCATTCTGCATACGGTGCTGGTGGAGAAGAACGGCCTGATCCACGGCCTGACTTTCGACACGCCGTGGGAGGCCAGGGCGGGCGAATTCATGGCCGACCGGGCGTATGATCGGTGGATTCAGCCGTTCTGAATTGAACTTCGCCACCGGCATCCCACAACGACGCGCAAATGGCGTTCCCCCGCCGCTTGGGGTAAAAAAAGGGGATGGCAGCCAGGCATCGACGACCTATCCCAGAGACTGTGTCCCCCCCGCCCGCGGTCGCGGACGGCCCGCCGCCCGGGCGGTCCCGGTGGCGGCGCGGGTTGGACCTGGCCTCGCACATCGTGGTGCCGGCCGGGTTCATCGCCATCATGCTGGCATTCCACCCGTTCCGCTCGTATTTCGAAGTCGATCCCG